>JASHTH010000414.1 GCA_030040655.1 Acidobacteriaceae bacterium
GCGCGAAGGCCGAATCGTCTGATTCCCGCCTTTGCTATACTCAAGAGGTTCGCTCCATGCGGAAGTGGTGAAATTGGCAGACACACCATCTTGAGGGGGTGGCGCCCAAAAGGCATGGGGGTTCAAGTCCCCCCTTCCGCACCAACGACATCATCGCTCGCGTTCGCCGGGCAGATTTGGAAGCAGCCAGACCCGATGCAGATTCTCTTTTACTTCATTCTCGCGGTTCACATCCTTGTCTCCATTGTCATCATCTTTGTGGTGCTGCTGCAGCAGGGCCGCTCGGCCGATCTGGCCGGCGCTTTCGGCGGGCAGGGATCGCAGACTGCGTTCGGGCCGCGCGCCGCCGCAAACGTGCTCACCCGGCTGACCACGTGGCTGGCCGTCACGTTCATGGTTACGTCGCTTTGTCTGACGGCTCTTTACCAGCGCAGCACCGGTCCGCATTCGGTTCTGCAGGGATCCAAGCCTGCTCCCGTATCGGCGCCCGCCAAGCCGGCGAAATGAAGGCAACCTCCTGATTTTGAGTGGTTTCGATGCGATCATCGAAGAGAAGCTTGATTGATCCCGTCTCCTAGCTTTCGTTTTCGCGTCTCACTCTTGGTCGGCTCGCGCATCGGGGTCGGCGGCGGAATGAAAGACCCGGAGAAATCTCCGCCAACGGAAAATCAAAAAGCGAAGGGGTAGCACTCAGGTTTCGGGGGTAAGCTTCGCAGTTGATCCTCCTGTTTCGATAGGGTACAAGGGGTCTTGAACCGGGCACCCTTCCTTAGCCCGGAGATACGACGCTTGGGCACCGACTGGCCGATCGAGGGTCACTGCGGCATTCATAATGCGTATCCCCGAGCCTGAACGCCATGCGCCTGAAGACAAAACTCGTTCTGGCCATCACTGCCCTGGTCTTTCTCATCTCGGCGCTGCTCTCGCTGGTCTACGTGAGCCAGTTGCTCAACGAGGCGGTGGAGCAGTCCTACGATACCAACCAGTTGGCCGCCAACCAGATTCGCTTTGCCTTGCAGCAGGCGCTGGAAACCGGCCTGAAGGACCGCAAATACGATCCCAACTTCCCCGAACAATTGCGCGACCTGGCCGCCCAGGCGATCCGCGGCAACACCGCCTTGAAGGACATGATCGATTCGGTGAACCGCTATTCCTTCACCGTTTACGACATTAATATCGCCGACAATCAGTCGCGCATCCTGCTCAGCAGCGACCCGGGCAACCTGGACAAGCCGCTGCCCATCCGGCCTCATTACAGCGAACTCCTCCGCGCCAACCCGGTTCAGCTCACCGTTGAGGTCTTCGGACCGCCAAAAGTCTTCGACGTGGTGGTTCCCCTCGACCGTAATGGCGAGCCCTTCGCCACGGTGCATGTGGGAGTGCGCACATCGCTGCTCCGAGCCCTTTACGAGCCCTGGCTGGGAGAAGCCTTTACGCTGACCAGCTTTGCCCTGGTGACTGCGCTCGTGGTGGCGTTTCTGCTCGGCAACCTGGCGCTGCGGCCCATGGAAGAGATCAGCATGCAGCTTGACTACTGGAACGTTCCCGAAACGCAGGAAGACGAGGCAGCGCCGCAACAGGACACCGCGGACCGCGTCTCGGACAAGATCGAACGCATCGGCCAGCGCATGCGCAATGTGGAAGAGGTCTTTTCGGCGTTGAAGGAGAATCTCGACCAGATCCTGGGCAATCTTCAGGACGGTATCCTGCTTTTCACGCATGACGGCCGCGCGGTGCTCGTCTCCGATGCGGCGCGGCGGCTCCTTCGCATCGAGGGCGATGACGTTCTCGGTTTGCATGCGCGCCGGATCTTCGACCTCTCCACGGTGCTGGGCAGTACGTTGCGCCAGGCCTTCGAGTCAGGCAAGACCTTGGTGCAGGAAGAGGTTGTCACCGAAACCGGGCGGCGCATTCAGGCCTCGATGGATTTCATCCACGACGACTACACGCGCATCGGGCTTGGCGTTCTGGTCACGCTGCACGATCTGGAATCGGTGGCCGAAATCGAGTCGGAGCTGGAACTCTCGCGGCGCATGGCGGCCATCGGCCGGCTGACGAGCGGCGTGGGACACGAGGTCAAGAACCCGATCAATGCGATTGTCGTCCACCTTGAGCTGCTCAAGAACAAGCTGGGCGGCGCGAGTCCCGGCGCCGAGCGGCATCTTGAGGTGATCGACACCGAGATCCGCCGTCTCGATCGCGTGGTGCAGACCCTGGTCGACTTCTCCCGGCCGGTGGAGCTGCAGCTCTCGGAGCAAGATCTGCGCCAAGTGATCGGCGATGTAGTCACCCTCTCCAGCGCCGAGTTTTCGATGCGCAATGTGACGCTTTTCAGCCGCTTCCCGCCTAAGCCGTTGATGGCAAAGATCGACGCCGATCTGCTCAAACAGGCGGTGCTCAATGTCATTCAAAATGGCGCCCAGGCGATGCCCGAAGGAGGCCGGCTGGATGTTATCCTTGAAGAATCTTACAAGGCGGCCATTTTGCGCATTGCAGACCAGGGCCCTGGAATTCCGGAAGAGATTCGAGGGAAGATTTTCGATTTGTATTTCACCACCAAATCCGGCGGCAGCGGAATTGGGCTGGCCATGACCTACCGAATTCTCCAGTTGCATCATGGCAGCATCGAAGTAGAATCGAAGCCAGACCGTGGCACGGAGTTCCGGCTGCGAATTCCACTCGCCGTCACGGATTGGGGACGCCGGTATCTCCAGCCGGTGGGATCGAGAGCTTGAAGGGATTTGTGGTAATGAAGTTGCCGGCGAAGTGCGCTGCTGGGCTGCTGCCGTTCCTGCTGGCCGGTTGTGTGCATAAGAACAACCAGGCCCAGGTGCAGCAGCCGGCGCTGGCTCCGCCTATCGTCGATACCCCGCCACCTCCGCCGGCCAACAAGCCCACCGATCTTCCTCCGCCGGTGCTCACA
>JASHTH010000415.1 GCA_030040655.1 Acidobacteriaceae bacterium
CGCCGACCTGGACGAGTTGCTGGCGTGGGGGCGTAAGGCCGTCGTCGCCTGTCGGGCGCCGGTCGACGTGCGCCCGTTCAACTGACGGGGAATCCATCGAAATGCGGTTCACTGCGCCTGCCGTCAGGCGAGCGCAAACCTGTGTGAAAGGGAGACACCACGAGAAAGATCAGGATCATCGAACACATCTCGCTGGAGGGCGCGATCCAGGCCCCCGGCGGGCCCAACGAAGACCGCGACTACCCCTACGGTGGATCGGCGGCGCGGCATTCCCACCCGGCCGGGGGAGAAGCCATCGACGCGGCGCACGGCGAGGCTTGCGATCTGCTGCTGGGCCGCCGAACCTACGGTATTTTCAGCGGCTTTTGGCCGAAAGGCGCAAAGAGTCCGATGGCGGACATTCTGAACGCGGCGACGAAGTGCGTCACGGCCCATAGGCCGGACAGTCTTGAATGGGGGACGGCCCAGGACCTTGGACCAGACATCGTGGAGGGCGTTCGCCGAATCCAGGCGAAGGACGGGCCGGACCTTATCGTTTGGGGCAGTTCGACGCTGACACCGGTGCTGCTCGAACACGGGCTTGCCGATGAGGTCTTGCTGCTTGTCTTTCCGATCCTGTTGGGCACAGGCAAGCGTTTCTTTTCCGATGGAGTCCCGCCACGGGAACTGGCGCTGTCGGCACGAAGGCTGTGTCCTCGGGCGTTGTCATCAGCACGTACAGGCCCAGCGGTCCTTCGCGGGCCGGCCCCTTCGACGACGCGGCGGCGTAAGCCGGCATTAGAGATCATCTGGGAAAATCGGGACAGACGGAACGTTCCCCATTTTTTACGAGTGGAGATTGGCGAGCGTCCGGTCTGACACCAGGTTTCACCCGCTCGATGTGCCGTCACGAGGACTGAGAATATGGCGATTCGTAGAAGGGAATCCTGTAAACGACGGAGTCATATTTTGGATTCTTGCGGTTACCTACGATCTTTCCGTGAAGATTCTCAGCGATGCGCCTGCTGGCGGTATTTTGTACGGCCACCGGGTAGATGAAACTTTCCTTGCCAAGAGTTGCGTGCCCCCACTCAACAAGTGCGGCCACGATTTCCCGGCCAAAGCCTTGCCCGTGCGCGCTCTCTTTGAGCCAAAGGCCGAGTTCGGGCGAAACAGAATCCGCGTCTTCCAACGAGGCCATGCCAAGGCATTCCTTGTTGTCAAGCCGCCGGATGACAAAGGAAAATTTGTTCGGTTCCGGAGCCTGCACTCTCTTCTTGCATCGCGCCACGTACTCGATCCACGATGGCGGCTCCCATGGCATGAATTTGGCGATGGCGGGCGTGATGCGTCCAAAAACGTCCTGCGCATCCAGCATCTGGAACTGGCTGAGCTGCAATCTTCGGGACTGGATGACGATCATCGTGTCAGCCTATCAACGACAGATCATAGGTCAAGGATTAAGGGGGCGGACTCAGGGCAGTTTAAGAAATAGTGTGTCCGCTGGGACGTTGCTCAAGGTCGCCGCTCCCTGTTGATCCCACACATGGGGCTGCCCCGCCCCTGTCTCTGCGTTCTTTGCAGGGACAGGGTGGGAAGACTGACTTTACCATCCCACCACTGCAGCGAGTCGAATTCTCCACCCTGTCGCACAAAACGCGACAAGGGCGGGGCAACCTCTCTGTCAGCATGCTGCGGAGAGGGCCGGCCAGCCCCCGGAATAGAAAACAAAACTCCCGCCCAACCGGGAGACCCGGGCTTGCCGATTCTCATACAGCCTCAGTTCATAAGCGGAATTGGCACCGGATGCGACTTACCTCCGTATCCGCGGCCCAAAGGGCCGAGTAGGGCTCCCAGCTGGTCCAACGTCAACGGTGGACAAGCGTCGCAGTGGAGCCCCGTTAGTCGCGTCGAGTTGGCGTTTTCGCTTCGGGCTACCTTCAGGCTGAAAAATGCTAGGAATCCAAGTCTGCCATAGTAACTTCGGTAATGTCCTTCTATCTACTAAAGTTGTATACGCTTATGCACAAACCCTTTGTGGCGGCGGTCATGGCGCCGTCACGGATCACGGAGTCGAGAGTCATTGCAAGGAATTCGCTGGGGCGCACAGCGACACCCGAGTTCGCTGAATCCCTCGGCGAAACGGTTCGACAAACGGTTTGCTGTCTGCTTGCCAAGCACGCCGGAAAGGAGGGCTGCCCGATGAGTTGGTTCAGCGATCCACGCTACCTTCTCTCTGGAGCGATCATTGCGCCCATGATGATCATGGCCCTCGTCCACTATGCCGAAGTCATGGCGCGGTGGAAGCGCGCGCAACGGGCCAACCTGGCGGCGGCAAAGTTCGCCACCGAGCAAACTTTCGTTTGCGTTTACGAACGAATGGACATGAGCGTGCTCTGCCATCCGGTGGACAAGCTGGCGCCGATAAGGCCGCCCCGGGATGTCGATACCGATCCGGCCTTCCTGCGTTCGATTGAGGAGGCAGCGGATCGCGCCATTGCAAGGTACGGCCTGGAGCGCGTCGACCTTCCCAGGGAGGTCGGGACGTTTTAGATCGTGCTTGGAAGCTGCGTTGCATGGCCTTGCCAATCCGAATACTTCCTCAGTTCCCTTCTCTTCCTTGGGTCGCTCTCGATTTACACTGAAGACTCAGGAGTCGGTTGCTTTCCATGGATAAATTTGTCATTCGCGGCGGCAATCCGCTGGTGGGAACGGTACGCGTATCCGGCGCCAAGAACTCGGCGCTGCCCTGCATGGCGGCGGCCATTTTGACCGAAGATGAGGTCACGCTGGAGAACATTCCCCAGGTGCGGGATATCGAAACCGAGCGCAAGCTTCTCGAGTCGATGGGCGCCGAGGTGGAATTGGGCTACGGGCGAGCGCAGCACCGCACGACGATCAGCTGCCGCACGCTCTCCGATCCCGTAGCCAAGTACGAGATCGTCAAGACCATGCGCGCCAGCTCGCTGGTTTTGGGTCCGCTGGTGGCGCGCATGGGCCTGGCACGCGTGGCGATGCCGGGCGGCTGCGCCATCGGCGGCCGGCCTATCGATCTGCATATCAAGGGCCTGGAAATGATGGGCGCGACGATCGCGCAGGAGCACGGCTACATCGAGGCCCGTGCCGATCGCCTCAAAGGCGCGCACATCGTCTTCGACAAGATCACGGTAACGGGCACCGAAGACCTGCTGATGGCTGCGGTTTTCGCCGAGGGCGAAACGCTGATGGAAAACTGCGCGCGCGAGCCGGAGGTGAGCGATCTCGCTGGGCTGCTGAAAGCGATGGGCGCAAAGATCGAAGGCGCGGGGACTTCGACGATCAAAGTGCACGGCGTAACTCGGCTTCAAGGGGCGAAACACCGCATCAATCCCGATCGAATCGAGGCGGGTACGTTCCTGATTGCCGGCGCGATCACCAGCGGCGACCTGATCGTCGCCAATTGCAATGCGTCGAATTTGAGCGCGGTCATCGCCAAGCTGGAGGAAGCGGGAGCCCGTGTCGATATCCTCGGGCACGACACGGTTCGCGTGCGCGCCGACGGCGCTTTGCGCGCGGCTGATGTTTCCACCGAAGAGTATCCGGGCTTCCCCACCGACATGCAGGCGCAGTACATGGCGCTGGCCACGCAATCGGAAGGCGTGAGCCAGGTGAAGGAAAACATCTTCGAGAATCGCTTCATGCATGTACAAGAACTCGTTCGCATGGGCGCCAACATCAAGGTGGAGGGGCGAACGGCGACCGTCCGCGGCCCGGCGAAGCTCTCGGCCGCTGCGGTGATGTGCTCCGATCTGCGCGCTTCGGCTTCGCTGGTGCTGGCCGC
>JASHTH010000053.1 GCA_030040655.1 Acidobacteriaceae bacterium
ATCGAGGCCGACGAGCTGGGCCGCGAGCTGATGGAGCCCGGCCACAGTGTGTACGACGAGATCATACGCGTCTTCGGGCCACAAGTAGTCGGCGCCGATGGGCGGCTGAACCGGCGCAAGCTCGCCAAGATTGCTTTCGCCGGCGGGCGGCTCGAGGATTTGAATGCCATCGTCCATCCGGCGGTAATTGCGGCGCAGGCGATGTGGATGGTTGAGGTCTTTGCGCGGGATCCCGATGCGGTCGCGATCGTCGAGTCGGCGCTGATTTTCGAAGTGGAGCGCGACGCCCGCGCTCGCGGCGAAACCGAGGGCGTGCTGGCCGATTGGCGCCGGCGATTCGATCGCGTCGTCGTGGTCACCGCGCCGGGCGAACTGAAGATCGCGCGCTACGTGGCAAAAGTGAACCCCTCGGGTGAAGGCCGCGCCGAGATCGAAGCCGATGCTCGCGCGCGCCTGGCGCGGCAGATCCCCGATGCCGAAAAGACCCGTCGCGCCGACTATATCATTGAGAATTCTGGCGATATGGCAGCTTTGCGTGCTCAGACGGATGCGCTGTGGTCGCGCCTCAAGGCCCAGAGCAACAAATCCACGTCAAAGGGTTCATTAAAATAGAACAAGATCGCTGCGCAGCCCGCGACGGAACACCTCGCGCACGGCTTGCGTACCTGGATTTGACGAAAGATGAGATTGCGCCAGTTCATTTTAGTTGTTGTTTTGGTTGGCGGGTTTTGGCTGCTCACCACCCATCCTCCGGATTTGAGCCGGCTGCACTTGACGAACGTGGACGGGCGCAGTGCCGGCCTGCACCTGACCGAAGCGCAGGCGGCGCCGGAGTTCGACTCCGAAGAGCAGAATAATATCGCCGTTTACAAGCGGGTTCTCCCTTCGGTGGTGAATATCACGGCCAGAACGCTGGTGTTCAACTTCTTTTATGGAACCGTTCCGCAGGAGGGCCAGGGCTCGGGATTCATTCTCGATCGGGAAGGCCACATCCTCACCAACTATCACGTGATTGCGGGCGCCAACCGCGGCATTCAGGTTACGCTCAGCAACAAGCGCAGCCCTTACTCGGCGCGGGTGGTGGGGACCGACAAACTGCACGACCTGGCGCTGCTGCAGATCGACGCGGCGAACTTGCAGCCGGTCACGCTCGCCGACTCCAGCCAGCTCGCCGTCGGGCAAAAAGTCTACGCCATCGGCAATCCCTTCGGGTTGAGCGGCACCATGACCCGCGGCATCATCAGCTCGATTCGTTCGATTCGCGGCGAAGAAGGCGCGCCGATCGAAGATGCCATCCAAACCGACGCGGCCATCAATCCGGGCAACTCCGGAGGGCCGCTGCTCAACTCGCGCGGCGACGTCATCGGCATCAACACCATGATTGCGTCCAACGGCGCCGAGCAGAGCTCGGGCATTGGCTTTGCCATCCCCATCAACACGGCCAAGGCCGTATTGTCCGACCTGACCCGCTACGGCGAGGTGCGTCGGCCGTCGCTGGGCATTGTCTCCTATCCCATCGGTCCCGACCTCGCTGAGCAGATGGGACTGGCGGCCGATTATGGCGTGCTCATCCAGCGCGTCATTCCCGGCGGCGCAGCCGAACGCGCGGGCCTGCACGGCGGCAACGAGCAGGCGTACGTGGGCAACACAGAGGTGTTGCTGGGCGGTGATTTGATCGTGGCCATCGACGGCCAGCAGGTTACCAGCCCTCAGGACATCAACGTGATCATGGACAAGCACCAGGCCGGCGACACGATCAACGTGACCATCTATCGTGGCCGCCGGCGTATGACCTTCCGGCTCATCCTGGGCGAAGCGCGGGCCACGAATACGTAGGCACCTGCCATTTAAGGAATCTCTGAACAAATCGACGCTTTGAAAGGGCACGGCTTCAGCCGTGCCCCAAAACGCCCGCAAAATGAAGGTGAGCTTCAGCCCCCGAAGGGCGATTTCAGATTTGTTCAGAGCCTCCTTATGCCGTTTTCGGAAATTCTGTATCCGAAGTCTCAATCGCCAAGTCGACGCGACCAGCCGGGGTCCCCAACGACATGGGTTCGTCGTTGCGGTGGGGCCAACAGGGAGTGGCGACTTCGAGCATCGTAAGAAACGACACTCTATTTCCTAAAACGGCCTAGCCTATCTTCCCTTCGCTGTCCGTTAACTCCGAAACGACTCGTTGGGCCGCTTGTCGACGACTCATCTTTCTCGCCGTTTGGTAGAGGCACAGGCGTTCAAAAACCGGAAGATACCGATCCGCCAGTCGCGCCGGACGCATAGCCTCCAGATGCGCGGGCGCCGCGTTGCGAAAAGGGATCGTCGACGCAGGATCGGCGAGGACTTTCTCGATCAGCCCGGCCAGCGCCTCGCTATCGCGCATGGGAAAAGTGAGGCCGCAGGGGCCGATCACGTCGGGCAGTCCGCCGGCGTGGGATGCCAGGACCATGCAGCCCGCGGCCAGCCCCTCCAGCGTGACGATACCAAAAGCTTCGCGATAGACCGACGGCACGACCATGATCTTGTGCTCTCGTAGGACCGGATGCGACTGAGCCGGCGCCATCCGGCCGAGGAATTGAATTGGAATCGGCAGATTCAAGCTTGCGGCATAGCGCTCGAGTTCGGCGCGCAGCGGCCCGTCACCGATGATCGTCGCCGTCACCGCCTGGCCGCGTTGCGATAAACGTCCGATTGCATCCAGGAGAACGGGGACGCCTTTCTCGCTGACCAGGCGGCCCAAAAAGACCACATCGCGGGGGCGGGCGGCCGTCTCGGGCCCCAGAGCGATCTCTCCCGGCAGCGGATTGGGAATTGTCAGAGCAGGCATCTTTAGGTCGCGCGCCAGAGCCCGGTTTACCGCAATATTCAAGCCAAAGCGACAGAAGAAAAGCCGCAGCCGGTTCCGCGCCCCAACCACGCCATCCTGCGACTCCTGCCAGACCTGGTGCGTAACCGTGAGCGGCTTGCCGCGGAGCAGAACCGAAATCTGATAGCGCAGCGAAAGGCCGCAAACGGCGCAGATCTCGGCCCAGTCGATGGCCTCGTTCAGTGCCGTGCGGCCAGGCCGGCGCAAGACGCGATGCTCCGCATCTTCGGGCATCTTGGCTACAATCTCGGTGACTACGCGCACTTCGTGTCCGCGCGTCGAGAATTCTTCGCGCATGAGCGAGGTGAAGGTTTCGATCCCACCCGTGGCGGGCGGATACGTGTAGCTCATCAGGAGGATCTTCATGGCCGCGATCCGATTCCGGACCCAGCCCCGGCGCCGACGGCGCGCAATGCCGGAAGAACAGCTTCGGCCATCGCTCGCGACGATCGGTTTTGCAGGTAGTGTTCGTGTCCTGCGCTGGCTGCCTCCTGCAAGCGACTGTTCAACGCGAATGACTGCGTCGGGATTGCGAGCAGTTCCTCGGCGCTGAGCGACCAGCTTCCCGGCTCGCGCGACTCGGCCACGCCCGGCAACGGGAATAGCAGGATCGCCATCGCATGGGCCTGATAGGCGGCAAAGATGCCGGATTTGCCGCGAAGGTAGTAAGGGTAGGCGAGCGCCCCGGCGATGCTGTCTTCGAGTAACCGGCTGGCGGCGGCGACGCCGAGCGTGCCGTAGCTCTTCAGTAAGGGACCCAGCCGGCTGGCAACATGTTCCTCGAACCATGCCGGATCTTCCACCGGACCGATGTCGGCAATCTCTTCAATGCCGAGGTGCCGCGCAACGCGCTCCAGCGAATCCAGATGATTCGCATAGAGATTCTTGCGCGTCACGAAGCGTCCAAAGATGCTGAGCCTGCGCTTGCGCCGATCGAGCGGCCGCGGATCTTCCGGTTCTCCGGCGTTGGAGCAGATGCCGATCAGGCCCGCGGGACGGCCGCTGCGATTTTGCTTCTCAATTAAAGAAAGAAACTCTTCGCTGGAGGTGAATGCGAATTCGCTCGTCGCCAGCACTTTCTGAAAGATCTTCCGCTGCAGCCATGAGGAGAAGATGGTTCGCGAAAGCAGACGGGGCAGCGCGTAAAGCTCGTGAAATATCGTGATCAGCCGCCCGCCGCGGCTTCGAAATCGCTCCAAGCATCCTGAAAGCCAGGTCGGAGTTCCCTGCGTCGAAAACCCGTAAGGCACGTAATGCAGCAACAGAACCGGAGCCGTGCTCGCCGAGGCCGCTATATGGTCGAGCGCGGAATTGAACCCGCTGGCGCCCGGGCCGGAGACCCTTTCCAGGGTATAGGGGAAGTCTTCCCCAATCTCGAGGGTCGGCTCGAGCTTCGGCGGGTTGTAGACGAGAAAGCTGGTGCGAATGCCGTGCTCTCGAAGCAGCGCATCGGCGAGATTCAACGCGGCTTCGCCGACACCATCCACATCGGGACGAAATCGAGGAACCAACTGGATGAGCCGCGCTGGCGGAGCCGCCATCGCCTCGTTCACCGCCCGCTCCCCGCTCTCGAGCCCGCGTGCATGCGAGTCATAGCTTAGCCGCGCCCGGAGCCGACCGGCTGTGACCTCTCCACGACGGCGCTACTGCTCTTCTTGCCCCCGCCGTTCGAGCCGTAATAGCCGTGCTTGTCTCCATAGCCGCCATAGTAGGACTGCGACTGCGGCACGGCATTGACGACGACCGCGACCTGCTTGTCGGGGAACTTCTTCAGCTCCTCGCGCAAACGCCGCAGCGCCCGTCGCTGGGCCGTTCCCACGCGAGCCACCAGCAGGATGATGTCCAGCGACTGCGCCACGATCAAAGCGTCGGTCACCAACAGCGCCGGCGGCGTATCGATCAGGACGATGTCGTAATGGCGTCGCGCCCAGCCGATCAGGTCGTCCAGCCGTCCCTGGGCGAGCAGCTCCGAGGGAAACGGCGGTATCTCCTGCACCGGCATCACGTTGAGCCCCGGCACCGCGTCGATCGGCTGAATGCACTCGTCGGCGATCATCGTCGGATCGCTCAGGTAACGGCTGAGCCCGGGTGCGGAAGGAAGCGGCAGCCGGAAGCGTTGCGCCAGCACGGGCTTACGCAGGTCGGCATCGATCACCAGCACGCGCTTGCCCTGCTGGGCAAACGTGACCGCCAGGTTCAGGGCGGTAGTCGATTTCCCCTCGCCCGGCCCGCAACTGGTAAAGCCGATGATTCTGGATTCTTTGCTCACCGGCATCAGGTTCACCGACGTGCGGAGAATCCGGTACGCCTCGGCGCCCGCCGAGCGCGGCGCGTTGATCGTCGCCAGGGGCTGCAACACTACGGCTGAATCGCTCGGCTCAAGCTTGTAGACCGGAACCGCGGCGAGTACCGGCAAGGTGAGCGCCTCCTCGATCTGCTCCACGGTTTCCACGGTATCGCTCAGTGCGGAAACAACTCCCACGATCAGCAACGAGAAGAGGAATCCCATGCCGAAGCCAGCCATGGTGTTGAGCATCACACGCGGGCGCGAAGGCATCGTCGGGATGTCGGCCACGGACATGCGATTGGTCTCCTGCGTCTTCAGGCCGGATTCGATGCCTCCGGCGCCGAGCAGCGTAAGCAGCGAGTTATAGAGCGCCTGGTCGGTGATATATTGCACCTTGGCCTCTTCGAAGTGGACCACTTCGGGGCTGCGCGCCTCGGCCTGCGCTTTCACCGCCTCGATGTTCTTGTGAATCTCCGCGTCGGCTTTATCGGCGGCGTTCACGTTATTCAGCGCCGATTTCAAGACCTTGGTGCGCGCTTCGGCAAGTCCCTTTCTCAAGCCCGCAATCTGGTTGTCGAGCTGGCGCAACTGCGGATAGCCGGGGCCGAATCGATCACTCAGCGCCATCCTTTGCGCTTGCAACTCCGACAACTGCACGCTCAGGGTTGAAAGCACCGTCGCACCCGGTTCGGTTGTGGGCGCAAATGTATCCACATCGCCGGATTCAAACTCGTGATATTGGGCTTCATTGAGGAATTTCTGCGTCTCCTCCGAGATCTCCGCGCTCATCAATCCTTCCAGCTGCGACTGAAGGAGGCTGGTCTCGCCGGTCAGGCCCTGGCTGAAGACACCGAGCTTCAATTCCTGGTCGAGAACGTCCCGCTGCTCTGCCTGCACCTTGTTTTTCAGCGCGTCCAGCTCCTCGCCCAGCCATTTTTCAATCTCCTGCGAGCTTTGGTACCGGTGCCGGAAATTCACCTCCATGTAGGCGTCGACAACGGTATTGGCGACCGCCATGGAGAGCGCTGGAGAGCGGCTGCGAAACGTGACGGAAATCAACTCCGATTTCGGCACGCGATCCACGCTCAAGCTACCCAGGAACGCGCCGACGAGCATGTTGCGCGTAAATGGATTGGTATCGATGTCCGTCATCCCAGAGGGATTGAAGAGCTTGTTGTGCAGCAGATCGAGCTTGGGGTCCTTGATCACCTTCAAGGCCACGTCGCGCGACTGCAGCGCGATGATTTGCGTCGAAATCTTCAGCTCGTACTCGTCGCTGGCCCCGATGGAGGCGCCCAGGCTCAGCGTCCCATGCTGGTCCACCTGGATCATGGCGGTGGCGTCATAGAGCTTGGGCTGTTGCTTGGACCAAATGTAAACCACAACGGCGCAGCCGAAACTGAGCCCCAGGATCAGCCAGACAAACTTCCTGGCCACGCGGATAAAGTCCGCGAGCACCAGGGTCTTGTTCTCGACCGCCTCAGGGGCGAATTCGGGTTGGTTGACTGTCACAATTACCTCTTCTTCGACAACGGAAAGACGCCTTGCGGAACCGGCTCATGCCGGAAGAGCAGCGCGCCCAGAATCAAAGCAGTCCAGAAATATTCCTGCGTGGCCGTGACGGGAGCCGAATGGGTCAGGTCACCCGCCATGACAATGGGCGCTGCGGCGAACGCCAGTGGAACAGCATGGGGCAGATTATGTCCCAAAGGCAGCCGCAATGCGCGAAACGATGCCAGAACAAGCAAAATTCCCGCTGCAAAGCGCATCAGCACCAGCACCGTTCCCGTATACGTTCCCATCTCCTGAACGATTCGGATAGACTCGTTTTCCGACAGAACGAACGACAAATGGCCAGGGTTCGCCGCGGGGATGCCTACGCCGATGCCGGCTCCCAGCCCGCTGTAACCGGCGGCCCAGGTGAAGGCCGTGAACATTTTGTCGATTCTGTTCTCGATACCCTGCTGCTGTCCCTCGCCGCTGAAGCGCTCGACCACCGCGTTGAAGCTCGCCGGCGCGGCAAAGTAGCTGACAACGACCAGCACCGGCAGCATAACGATCACCGCGCTGAAACGCACGATGAGCTTGATGTTGCGGGTAACGATCACCGACGCGAAGCCGCCCAGGAAGGCCAGGGCCGCCAGCATCACGGCGATGCGCGAGCCGCTCACCAGCGTGGCGACGATGGCGCTCATGGTGCAGATGATCAGCATGGCCTTGGACTGAAAGCTGCGGCGTTGTGGCGCCAGGAGCCATTCGCCCATCACCAGCCCGACCACGAATCCGCACCAGAGCGCATAGGAGACCGTGAAGTTGAAGGTTCCCGTGGCGCGCACGTGCTCGCCGCTGAGGCCGCCCAATCCCGTGTCTTCGCCCGCCGATGTCCGATTGATCCAGGCCCCTTTCGGCGCGCGAGACTGCAATGCCGCGATCAGCGCCATGGGAATGATGATCAACATGTTCCAGCGGATAAAACGCCGCCGGTGCTTGAAATTGAAGCAGACCGGAACCAGGAAGAGAATGGGGAGGTAGAAGACGTACTGATGCATGCCCATGACGGCGGTTCTCAACTGCAGATCGCCGAAGATGACTTGCAGCAGCGTTTGAACGGCAAGTACTGCCGTCACCAGCAGGCACATCCAAGCCAACCTACCTCCCCAAATCAGACCCTTCCAAAGCGCATAGATGTAGGCGAAGGTCAGGGGCACGTCCTGGACGAGGTAGAGCGCGGCGGAGCCGGGAAAGAACCACTTGCGCAACGCGCCCTGCAGCAGGATGCAGATCCACGTCGCCATAAAAAGGTTCGCCAGAACATCCCTGCTGGTCCGTCGGGTGCGCTGCTTGATCGCGCGCGGCGCTGCTTGGGTCAATGTTGCCAACTGCTTGACTCATCCTTCCGCAAGGGCTTGCTTTAGTAAGTCTTGATGGTGTTCACCAGACCCAGGGCGTACAGCGACGAATTCAGCCAGGTGTTTGCCACGACCTTGAGGTTGCTTCTGGGCAGAAATATGATGTCGTCGGTCTGAATGAGAGGATCGGCGATCTTGCCATCGTGTAGCTTGGCTAGGTCGACCATAATCTCTTCCCGGCGCCCGTTGACGTTGCGGAGAATTCGCGCCTTGGATAGTTCCGCCGTAAGGTCGGGTCCGCCTGCGAGCGTGATCGCCTGCAATAGCGTCATGTGCTGGGTCCCGGTAATGGGAAAAATGCCCGCATGATTGAACTCGCCCAGAGCAAAGAAGTTCCCCGCCTGGACGACGCTGACCACATCGCCGGGATCCACCGGCGTATTCATTCCCCGCATATCCATTCCCGTGCGGTCAAGCTCGACGTCGACCGGCGGCGAGCCGTCATGATGCGCGACCAATACGTGGTAGTTGACTTGTGGAGCCAGTGCGCCCACCTGCGCCAAAACATACGAGAGCGGAGCCGGCGAAAACAGCGGAATCGGGTGCGGCGCCGACACGGCCCCAATCACCATCACCGACAGGTTTCGTGCGTTCGTTACCGTCAGCTCGACCTGCGCCGATCGGACGACTTGCTTGGCCTCAAGCGCGTTGATCACTGCCTGTTGGGCTTCGTCGGGCGTGAGCCCCTCGACCTTTACAAAGCCGGCGTAGGGAATGAAGATGTTGCCCGAGGGGGAGACGGTCATATCGACCTTCCCTCCAATCTCGGGAAAATCGAGAAAATAGGCTGTCAGCGTGTCGCCGGGCATCAACCCCAGCGGCGACCCCGCCGCGGGCTGATCCACGGCAGGCGGCTGGGCGACGGCGGAAGCCTGCTGTCCAAATGCAGCCGCGCCTGCCATCGATAGAGCAATGGCGGCGGCTGAGAGAAACCTGAAGCGTGTCACAATACCTCTGAACATGAGTAGATGGCCCGATTCGGCATGTGCCGGCGCAAAAGCCACCGCTGCTGAGGCTGGGCCGAGCCTCACTCCAAATCAATTCCCGGTTGCACAAGGACCTGTCCCTGGAGGACCCGAAACTGCGGAGCAGTCTCCGCTGGAGCGCTGCGAAGCCGCGAGACACCGTCCCTGGTTTTGTCTTAACCCTATCATATCAGCGGTGGCGAAACGGGCAAGCGTGCCGGGGCCTCTGCCGCAATTCGATCGATTTCCGCGCAGCCCTTTCGTTCCATGCAATCTCCCGCTTTCAGGCGGCCGTGTCGATCTCCGGTGTTCCCAGCAGATGAGTCACCTCGCCTGCGCGGTCGACGAAAAGAACAATGCATTCCAATTAGACGGAGTCTTTGCCAAAGCGATGCAAGGGCATCGCCGAAAGCCTCGCGCCAGCTTTTCCCAATAGACGCAGGCCGATCGCGAGAGCTCGCCGCTCAGCCCTGGGCCAGTCCCAGGGCTCGGTAGACCTCCAGGACGGCGTTGGATAAGGCGTATCGGCGCCGGTAGGCATTCACGCCCTGCCGGCGTATCTCATCTCTCCGAGTCGGGCTCATAGCCACAAATCGTTCGATCAGCCGGCGAGTACCCTCCGGCGTGTCCGCTTCCACCAGGCCTGCGCCGTCTGCCAGGATGTCGGGTGCAATGTTCACCTGGTCGCTGATAAGGGGGATGGTGCCGCAGGCCAGAGCGTCGGCAACGGCGATGCCGAAGTTCTCCTGGTGCGAGGGCAGAACAAAGGCTTCCGCGCCATAAAACGCGCCCCACTTTGCATCGCCCTTCAACATGCCGGTCCACTGGACGCGGTTGGCGACGCCCAACCTGCCGGCTAGCGCTTCGAGCTCCGGGCGCGTGCCCGTATGGTCCGGTCCGGCCAGCGCCAGCAGGTAGTCGCCGGGCGCAGCCTGCGCAAAGGCCTCGATTAGCAAGTCGCAGCCTTTTTTGGGATGAATGCGGCCGAGAAACAGTAGATAGGGCTTGCCCGCAAGCGCCGGAAACTGCGCGAAGAACGCCGCCTTCAGCGCCTCCGGATCGCCTTCCGGACCCAGCGTCCCGTAGGGTACGACCACGCCGCGAAACCTGCGCCAGGGAAACCCCTGCGCGGCGATGCGCTTCTCTTGCTCGCTGGTGAAGCAGACGGCCTGCGCGTTCGCCAGATTGCGCCGCTCGCTCAGCAGCCAGTAGACCAGCTTCTTCAGATGCTTGAGCGGATAGCGGCGCATGAAGTACGGGTCGAGCATGCCGTGTGCGAAGACCACGTAAGGCTTGCGCCCGGCGAGCACGCGCCGCGCGGCCACGCCGTGAAACTGCCACACGCCGTTGACAATGACGCCGTCGAACCGCGTGAAGTTGGCGCGCAGCCAGTGCTCGAGCCGCGGCGCGTAACCATAACTGCCGGCGCCGGGCCCGCAGGTGTGAACCGGGCAGTTGGCGAGCTTTTCGAATCCGCTCTCGGCCGCATCGAGCGTGGCGACCTCCACTTCGTTGCCCGCGCGCTGATGGGCCAGCACAAACATGCGCACCGCTTCCGGCGGGCCGCCCCGCTCAGGATTCAAGGTGTGCACCATGTGTAGGAGCCGCATAGGATCATCCTATAGCGCACAGGAAGGCGGCTCGCGCGCCGCTTCATCGAAGTCGAATCATCAAGCCTGCCGCGGCCGCAGAATAAACAGCGTCTGATTGCTGAATAGCTCCTCGTGCGGCCATTGCTTCAATTCCTCGGCAACTTCGAGAGTCAGATACTCGCGCCCTAACTCGGGATCTTTGACCCGCTCTTCCAGGATTTCGAAGTTCGGCGCGAATAGCTCGCGATAACTCGCCCGGCTAAGTTCGTTGAGGTAGGTATTGGGACGGAAGCGGTGGTGGCGCAAGTGCTCCCAGGGCTGGCTGCGGCGTCGGCGGCTGCGATCGTTGACCACCTGTGGAAACCACTCGGCCAGGTGACCGCCGACAATTCCGGGAAAAATGTTGGGCCGGATCAACGCCAGGCCCGATGGCTTGAGCCAGCCAGCCATCTTCGCCGTGAGCACGCGAAGGGCGTCGACGGGAATATGCTCAAAGACATCTTCAGAGTAAATGAAATCGAGTGACTGCTCGGGGATCGATAACTCGGCGGCGTCGCCCACAATGAGCCGCCGGGTCTCAATCTTCATCTCTCGCCCGCGCGCTCGCAGCAACTTCTTCAGCTCGCGGCGTTCTTTCACATCGAAGATGGCAAAACGCAGCGCCGATTTGATCGCGCGCTCCAGCCCGTTGCGCCGCAGCATGGCCGCGAACTCCCGCGGCGAGCAGCGGATCAGCGGCACGTCGAGGTCGGAGCCGGTCACGTCGACTCCCGATGCGGCGAGAGCGAACAATCGCAGCGGCCGTGCGCCAAAGCCGATTTCAAAGGCCGTCGCTCCGGCAAGCCCGCGCCCGGAATACTGCCGCAGGGCCGCCTCATATTCGTCGGCGTCGGCGAGTACGCCCTCAACGGATGCTGGCCTGGAGAGATCCGCAAGCCGCATGCGAAAGATGGACCAGAGCTCGCTGAGTTTCTCGTGGATGGGAATGGGAGCGGCCGAGGTTGGCTGCGGAGCACGTCCGCCGCCGGGAAGGTTCATCACTCGCCAACTCCTGCTTTCGATGGCAGCGTTGTCAAGCCCCCATCGTAGCAGAACCCGATTCGCGCCGGATCATGCGCCGGAGAGTGCGCCGGCCCTGCTCCCGATCACCGGCGACGAGATACACGAGAATCGCTCCTTGAAAGAGCTGCAGCAGCTCTTCGACGGCGGCTGGATCGGGCAAAGACCGGCTCAGAAGCTCGAACCAAAGCTTTTGTTGCGCGCCATAGAACTCCCGAGCGCGCTCCGAGCCGCCCCAGGCGCGCCGTGTCGCCTCCATCACCGCGCGCAGCGCACCGCGGGATTCGGGCGCCGTAGTCTGGTCCCAAAGCGCCATCACCGCGGCCTCGAGCGTTGCCCCTGCGGGGAGGGACTCGGCGCCGAATCGCGTGCGCAACTCCTCTTCAAGCAGCGCAAGCGTCTGTTGCTCAAGGACTTCTCGGCCGCCGAAGTAGTGGATCAGCATGCGCTTGCTCACCCTGACGCGCTTGGCGAGCTGATCGAGGCTGAGGTCGAGCGTGCCTGCGGCGATGAAGGCAGCCAGACAGCGGGCGGTCAACTCGGCAATCTCGGTTCTTTCCTTGCGGCGCACATTGCCTTTGATTTGTACCGAGTGGTGCTTATAGTTCTGTACCAGTTGGTACAGAATTCCAGCTTCCTCGGAGGGTCTTGGGAAAGCACAGGAGAGCCTTCTTTTCCTCGTCTTCGGCGATGTCTGCTGGATCGCCGGCACTCTCTGGTACGAGATGCGCGGCGCGCATGTCTTTGAGACCACGACGCTGCGCTGGAGGTTGAACTTTGTGCTCACGCCGATCGTCACCGCGGCCGTTTTTGCATCCTCATCCTGCGCTGGCGGCAGATTCCCGGCACAGCGTGGGCGTCGGCCGCGTTGCCGATCGCCATTCCGGGCATGATCGGCGAAGCCATCCTGCTTTCGCGGTTCGCCGTGTTCATGCCGGGCATGCAGCCGGCCTCGGCGGGCAAGTACTCAGGCTTCCCGTTCGCGACCTACGCCCTGTCTCTTGCCATTGCGGAGACCGTCACGCTGCGGGCCAAGTGACTTCGCAAACTGCAGGGATTCTCGCACGAGCGGCTTTCAGTTTCCCTCCTCGCTCTTGCGCAGTTTGCCGGAAATGAACTTCTGGAACTGATCGGGCTTACCAGGCGGTGCCATCTCAAAGTCGACCGTCATGTGCTCGGGCTGCGTCACCGTGTAGGTGAGCCGGTAGCGCGGAGCGCCCGGCTCGGCGTCGCCCAGGAAAACAGCACTCTTGCCGTCGCCGCCGGCCCTGACCGTGTAATGAATCACATGGCCTTCATTGTCGGTGTAAAAGGCTCGCAGCGCGTGCCGAGCTTCGTCCGCGTAAACGATCATCAGGTCGTCGTGCACGATGGCCGGGTGCTCGCTCGTCGCTGGATATTCGGAGTGATTCTCGCGAATCAGCACCTTGCCCTGCAGCCCCGGCTCAAAAGAGCAGGAACCCGCGCCGCCCTGTCCTGTCTCGGCCGAGCCTTCGCCCACCCATTTGCCGACGAGAAATTTAACCGAGTCCCAAGTGATCGGCGCGGCCTGCTGTGCCGCCAGAGTTTGGCAAATCAGGATTGTCAGTAAACAGAGCATCGACTTTTTCATGGTCGAGCCTCCTATCGATCCAGGGTGCGATGGAGAGTATCGTGCATCGTGGGGATGAGATGGAATCAAAAAAACGCCAAGCCCGTTCTCGTTGTCACGACTGCCAACGGGATTCGACGCCCGCGTTGGTTCCTCCCCCGGAACTCGGCCCCCGGCGCTACGCTTATGGCAGTTTAAGAGATTCTGTCGACGAAGAAGGATCGCTGAGTCGACGCGACCAGCAGGGAGCGCCGACCTTGAGCAGCATTCCAAAGGGACACACTATTTCTTAAACTGCCCTAGACCCATGCGCACGGCCTACATCGGAATGGGTGCCAACCTGCCCAGTCAGGCCGGTCCGCCGGAGTCTACTCTAACGGCCGCCGCCGAACGGCTCGACTCAGTGGGCCGCATCACGCATCGATCGTCGCTTTACAGCACCGCACCGGTGGGATTTGCAGCGCAACCCCGCTTTGTAAATGCCGTTGTGGCTCTGGAAACGGACCTGGAGCCGCGGCCACTGCTCGACGCACTGCTCAGGATCGAACAGGAGTTCGGCCGCGACCGCTCGGCATCGATTCCCAACGGCCCGCGCACGCTCGATCTAGACGTTTTGCTCCTGGGGAGCGTCCAAATCAATGAGCCTGGGCTCGTGATCCCCCATCCGCGCCTGGCAACGCGGATCTTTGTCCTGTTGCCTCTGTGTGAGATCGCTCCGTCACTGGTCCCGGCGGGGCAAAGCCAAACCGTGTCACAATGGCTCCAACACCTGAACGCCCCCGGCGCGAGCCACCCGAAACCCCAAAGCGATGCGGCGATTCGAATTCAATGGCCTGATTGGCATGCTGGTCCTCGCGCTGCTGACGCGCGCAACTATGCGTCTGACGGCCCAGGCACAGCCGAGCCTGACGCTGACCGTCGAGGATAACTCCGGCGCCGCCGTGCAGGGCGCAACCATCACCGATGCCGGCGACCGGCTGCTGGGCGAAACCAACGCCGAGGGGCAACTGACCGTGGTTTGCTCGACTCCTTGCCGTCTGCGCATCGAAGCCGAAGGATTCGCGGCAAAGACCGTCGACTTGAGCGCCGCAGCCACCGTTCGGCTGGAGCCGGGCGGTGAAACCGAAGAAGTGACCGTGACGGCGTATCGCGCGCCGCTGAGCGAGATCGACAGCCCGGTAACCACAAGGCTGTTGACAACGGAAGCGTTGAACAGCACCGCCGCGGTCACGCTCGACGGCGAAGTGCGCCAGCTCCCCGGAGTGGAGCTCTTCCGCAGGTCGAGCTCGCTGGTCGCCAACCCGAGTTCGCAGGGCATCAGCCTGCGCGCTCTGGGTTCCACATCGGCCAGCCGCACGCTGGTTACCGAAGACGACGTGCCGCTCAACGACCCGTTTGGCGGTTGGATTCACTGGGAGGAGCAGCCCGAGCTGGCCATCCATTCGATTGAGCTGGTTCGTGGCGGGGCCAGCGATCTCTACGGCTCGAGCGCCATCGGCGGCGTCGTCAACGTGGCCCTTGATCGCCCAACCTCGAACTTCGGCGAGCTCATGACCAGCTACGGCGGCGAAGCCACCTACGACGACAGCCTGCTGCTGCAGGCGAAACACGGTCCGTGGGGCGTGCTGGCCACGGGCGGAACGCTGGGCACGGATGGCTACATCCAGGAAGCGCCTTCGCAGCGCGGGCCTGTCGACATCGCCTCCAACGTGCACAGCCAGAACGGCATGCTGCTGGCCGAGCACGACCGTGGCCCGCTGCGGCTCATCGTGCGCGGCAGCGGATTCAACGAGGCGCGCGATAACGGAACGCCTTTCCAGACCAACGGCACGCGCCTGTGGCGCTACGCGTTGGGCGGCGACTGGCAGGGCCCGCGCGCGGCCGCGCTCGCCGTGCGCCTCTACGGCTCGGCGGAACATTACCGGCAGACCTTCTCCAGCATCTCCAACCTTCCCGATTTCGGTGACCCGGGCTGCTCGTACCGCTGCGGCGAGATCCCGACGAAGTTTTCGCTCACTCCCGTCAACGAGCTCGGCGCGGTCGCTCACTGGAGCCAGCCGCTGGGCGCGGGATTGCTCCTGTTGTTCGGCGCAGACACCCACGACGTGCGCGTATGGGATCGCGAGCAATCTTTCGGCAAGTCGGCATCGATCACCAACCTGCACGATCACCAGCGCGACTCGGCGCCCTATACCGAAGCCATGTGGGTGCGCGGGGGCTGGACGCTGGTCGCCTCCGCCCGCGAAGACTGGTTCCAGAACTACGACGGGCAAGAGCTGAGTTTCAAAGACACGACGTGGACGCCCACGGCGACCCAGCCTGTACAGTGGGATCAGCGCGTCTTCGATCCGCGTCTGGGCCTGACGCGCCGTCTCGGCGGCCATTGGGCGCTGAACGCAACCGGTTTCCGCGCCTTTCGCGCGCCCACGCCCAACGAGCTCTATCGCTCCACGCAGGTCGGCAATCAGCTCACCGTGCCCAGCAGCAACCTGCTCAGCGAACGCGCCACCGGGTGGGAGACCGGCGTGGCCAGCGAGTGGAAATGGGGCACGGTGCGCACCAGCTACTTCATGACCCAGGTCAATCGGCCCATTACGGCAGTTACCATCGATCCCACTTCGTCTCCCATCCTGCTCAAGCGCGAGAATCTCGGCCAGATCGAAAGCCGAGGCGCAGCCATCGACTTCGAGCTGGCCCCTCGGCGCTGGATGACCTTCGACGGCGGATATCAGTTCGCCCATGCCACAGTAACCAACGCCGGAACGACGCCGTACCTGGGCAACTGGATTCCCGAGGTGGCGCGCAACATGGCGACGGGAAACCTGCGCGTGTTTCGCTCGGAATTGGGCACACTGAGCCTGCAAAGCCGGTTGAGCGGCCGCCAATATGACGACGCTGCGAACCAATACCTGCTGCACGGCTATTTCCGCCTCGACGCCTACGGTTCGCATGATTTCGGCAAATGGCTGCAGGTCTTTGCCGCGGGTGAGAACCTTTTCGACCGCGACATCGAAGTCGCCAAGACGCCGACAACCACGCTCGCGATGCCGCGCGTGGCGCGGTTCGGGCTGCTGGTGAGGATCGGGGAAGGCGGGAAGTAGCTCCTCGACACGGATTCCTTTATTAGTTGACTTGGCCGGGAAGTAAGCATCCCCCGGCGGAGCCAGGGAACTCCCACTGCGTATTAGTTCCTAGGCATCGATATCGACACATCTTGCTGCAGCGTGAAATCGATCAGGGTCTCACTCGGCACCTTTACCCGGTCACCTCGAGTGATGATTTCAGAGCCTGCGCCCGCACCAGCGCCGGCGCCCGCGCCGATCGCTGCTCCCTGGCCACCGTCGGCAGCGGCGCCGATGATCGCTCCAAGAGCCGCTCCGCCAAGCGTTCTCTTCGCGGTGCTCGCGCCGCGCGACTTGCCGGTCACTTCATACTCTCCCGTCAATATGGGCACCGTCTTCCCATTCACTACAATCCCGGTCAGCTCGAGACGCAGCTGGGATCTGCCGGTGAATGTCCCGGATTCCTTCGATTCTGTCAG
>JASHTH010000416.1 GCA_030040655.1 Acidobacteriaceae bacterium
GTGGAACGCTACGACAACGATCTCGGATTGTGCGCGCTGCTGCGCGACCCGTGGCCGAAGGACGGTGGAAAGTGATCGAGGGTCAGGGATAGGGAACAGAGATCAGAGACCGGAGAGTGACTCGCTCGGAGCGAGGGAGCCGGGGACTCCGTGGCACTGAGCCGTTCCCGGCGGGCCGCATCCCTTTTTTCTCCACGTGCGGAGGTTCTCGAATGAAACGCGTCGCATTCGTCTTTGCATTGCTACTGCCTTTGTCGCTTTGCGCGCAAAGAAACTCCGTAGCAGCTGGATCGTCCAATCCAAAGGTCAGGGCAATCACTGCGTTTGTGCGGCTAGACGCGAATGCGTATGAAACGCAGATTGCCGAGGCTCTTGCCGTCCTGCGCAGGGCGCAGAGCGAATTTGCAGCCGCGGGATACGATGTTGAGTCGATTCGCATCACCACGCAGCCGCTCGCCGAGCTTGTCGCCGGCATGTCCGAAGACGAGGCGCTCGATTTCCTCGCGCGCTTCGACCGCCTCTCGGCGAAAGAGAACTTTCTTCTCAACGTTGGCCCGGCGATGATGCACGACTCGGACGATCCGGCGACGATGCGCCTGCTGGAACGGGCTCTCTCTACGTTGCCCAACATCGAAGCGAGCACGATCATCGCCGACGAGGCCGGCATTCACTGGAAGACGATTGAGCGCACCGCCGAGCTCGTGAAGTACGTCAGCGAACACAGTCTTCACAGCCAGGGAACGTTCAACTTCGCCGCGACCGCCATGCTCAAGCCGTTGGGGCCGTTTTATCCGGGCTCGTATCACACGGGAGCAGGGAAACAATTCGCCATCGGATTCGAAGGCGCCAACGTGGTGCGCGACGTCTTCGCCAAAGACAAAGGAAATGCCGACGCCGCCCTCGCCGACCTGACCGCGGCCTTGACCATACACGCCGAAGTGGCCGACGAAATCGGCAATAAGGTAGCCGCCGCAACCGGATGGAGCTACGTCGGTCTGGACCCCACCCCCGCGCCGTTGGGCGACGTCTCGATTGGCGCGGCGATTGAAGCCTTCACCGGGGCGAAGTTCGGCTCCAGCGGCACGATGACGGCGGCGCGCATCATCACCGCCGCGGTGAAAGCTGTGCCGGTGAAGCAGACCGGCTATGCGGGACTGATGGTTCCGGTGCTCGAAGACAAGCTGTTAGCGCAGCGGTGGGCCGAAGGCACTTACAATATCGACTCGCTGCTCGCCTATTCGGCCGTCTGCGGCACCGGGCTCGACACCGTTCCGCTTCCCGGCGATGTCACTGTCGAACAATTGGAGCGGATGTATGCGGATGTGGCTTCGCTGGCCTTCAAGTGGAACAAGCCGCTTTCGGCGCGCCTGCAGCCGGTTATGGGTAAAAATCCGGGCGACCGGACCGAATTCCAAGACCCGTATATCTTCAATACCACGCTGCACCCTTTGCCGTAACGGCTCTTTCGCGGCTCGATGCTCACTCCCATTCCGTGCCCATGTTGTCGTCGGTAATCAGGCGCACTCCTTTGACGTGTTTCAGC
This sequence comes from Acidobacteriaceae bacterium, assembly GCA_030040655.1. Classification (GTDB taxonomy): domain Bacteria; phylum Acidobacteriota; class Terriglobia; order Terriglobales; family Acidobacteriaceae; genus Telmatobacter. Next base: position 1,544 of record JASHTH010000416.1, read on the forward strand.
AGGCTGGCGCGGGACTCGAGGCGTCCCTTGGGGCTGTCGAGCTCATCAGCCAGATGCAAGAGCTGTGCCTCAGCCGCTTGCGCGGCAGGGTCCTTGGGATCGAAGACGGTACGGCCATCGATCCGATACCGGTCCAGAATATTTTTCCATCGGTTTTTGTCGAGAGTGAACGGGCTGTCGCTGACGGCCAGGAAGTTGCTGACACGCAGCGCATAGGGAAACTCGCTGGCGCCGGTGGCAAGCACACGATCGGACCACGTGGTGTTGTAGTAGAGAATTCCGCCGGTGCTCATGTGCGCGCGCGCCAGCCGCAGAAACTCCGTCGACAGCAGGTTGGTGTTGTTGGCGCGCCAGTGAAAGCTGGTGTTCATCACGATGAAGTCGAATTTGCGATCCGCATGCGCCACCAGCCAGCGCCGGCCGTCGTCGATGACGACGTGCACCTTGGGATTGCCCAGGATGCTGCGGACATCGGCGTATTTCGCGATCAGCGGCAGATAGCCGTCGTTGATCTCCACAATGGTGAACTCTTCCACCGCCGGGTCGTTGGCGATCACCTGCGCCCACGATCCCGAGGCCAGGCCGATCATCAGCACCCGCCGGGGATCTGGATGCATGCCGGCAAACGCATAGGCACGATAGAGGCCGTTGGAATCGTGGAGGATGTCGGTGTTGAAGCAGCCGTCGTAAGCTCCGCCACCATAGACGGTATTGACCGGATACCCATATTGCGCGCTGCTCGTGGAGACTCCGATGACGCCGCTGCGATTTTCCACCAGATCGGCAAAGGCCATTCCCGGTTTGTAGGAGTCTTTGAAGAGCAGGCGCTCGTACAATCCCGAGAACAACGGACCGGATGCGAAGGCGAGTACCACGCAACTGGCGCAGCCCAGCGCGAAGATCGGTTTGCCCAGTTTCCATCCGGAGAGCATCGCCAGCGCCGCTGCGACCGCGAGACCAAGAACCAGCAGCAGCACCGACGTGGCTCGCGTTGACCAGTGGTCGAGCACCACCAATCCGATCAGAAAGCTGCCCAGCGTGGAACCGACGATGTTGCTGAGGTAAAGCAGGCTGACGCCCTTTCCCGCTTGCTTTTCCGGGTCGATCGTCGCATGACAAAGCAGCGGAAAGGCCGCGCCGAGAAGCGCCGCGCCTACGAAGACCGGCAGCATGGGGAGGATGGCGAAATGGACCATCCACCGCGCCAGCAAAGGGCCAAGAACAAACGATGCAATGGCTCCCAGCAGGACCACCTGGGAGCACGCAGCCAGAGTGCGGCGACGATCTTTCACCAGCCCTTTCACGCAGGCGTCGCGCACTTTAAGCGAGCCGTAGGCAATCCCGAACAGATAAAAGGCGAGCAGTTGCGCGAAGATCGGAGCTTTTGCCGCCGAGGCGAACGAATACAGGCGATACCAGACGATCTCGTAAGCCAGCGCGATGAACCCGGTCGCTCCTGCCAACGCCATTCCGATCCAGAGCGGAACGGTTTCCCGGCGCCCGGCGGGCTGCGATTCGGCCGAACGAGAGATGTCAGGTGCGCTCCTCCTTTGAAGGATCAAAGCCGCGGCTCCAACCGACACGTTGAAGCAGACCGCCAGCCTGACCGAGCCCGACTCGCCGAGCAACCGCATTAGCCAGTGCGCCGCTGCGAAGCAAGCGGCGCCGGAGCCGAACGTGTTGACCGCGTAGAGCAACCCCAGGGACTCGCCGACGTTTCCGGTGCGCCTCACGAAGTACTCCGACAGCAACGGCAGCGTGCTGCCCATCAGCAGGGTGGGGACGAGTAACAGCGCGAAGGCCGCCAGGCCGGTTGCGAACAACGAGGTTCCGGCGGTGAAGGCTGCCACGCGATGGAAGATCCAAAGGGAAGCGGCCCCGAATGCGCCTACCGAGATCTCGATGGCGCCGAATGCGGCGAGCAGGCGAACACCAGGCCGCGCGGAGAGCCTGCCCCCGGCCAGGCTGCCCAGGCCGAGTCCCAGCATGAATACCGAAACAATGATGGTAACCGACTCGATGTCGACGCCGAAGAGCGTAAACAGCGCGCGCTGCCACACGATTTGATACAGCAAGGCAGGGAAACCCGAGAGGAAAAACAACACATAGTAGATCCAGAGCTTTCCATCCATCCGGGCGTCCGGCGAGATTCCGTGCGGAGATCGATGGAGATTCTCCAAAGCAGTCGCCATCTGGTTGCACCTCTCCTGCGGTACTTATGCAACGGCGAGTCGCGCTTTTCGCCCTCACTTGGCCTGGAAACAGGCCGTTTTCATTCCGCTACATGCTGTTCAGGTTTTCCCCGAATTATAAAGAAAGCCCGGATTCCTGGATGTACCTCCAACGAGTCATGCGGAACCGCGGCTTGGCGGAGACGGCACGCTTTTCTATGCTTTCCGTGCTCGCCGGCAGCGGCCCGGGAATCGGAATCCCCGGTCCGGCGTAGCCCTGCGTCGCGGCATCACACGCTTCCGTGCCGGCGGTCACATACGCGCCGCGCCGCAAGGTCTTCAATCTCGGTTGCAGAAACGAGGCCGGCGGTGTCGCTTATCTGACTTTCCCCAAAGGCCCTGCCGCGATATCTGTCCGACTCCCTCAACCCGCCATGGCAATCGCTCGTTGGAAAGGAGCATCCTATGCCATCTGTCCTCAGCAAGTATGAATTCCGGGCGCCCTCCGAGATCCTCGAGGTCGAGCGCGAGCGTCTGGGAATCACTGCCCCGCATCTTCCCGTCGTTGTCAACGCCGACCCTCTGATTGGCACCTGGGTGAACTGCGACCATGAAACCCGTGGACTGATCCGGGTGATGATCGCCGCCAAAGGAAAGGAAATTACCCTTCACGCCTTTGGCGCGTGCCAGCCCACACCCTGCGACTGGGGCATTGTGGACGGCAAGATCTATGCCAACAATGTCATCGCCCAGCCCGCGGTGGCTTTTACGGCGACCTACTCGTTCGGATTCAAGCAGACCGTGCTCGTCGGACACCTGATGTACGGCGCCCTGGTGGTCCAGACCTTCGATCACTTCACCGATGAGAGCGGGCGCGCCGACTACTACTCGCTCGAGATCCTGTCGAAGTAGCGCGCATCCAAGATCGGAATGCGCGCAATCGACTGCGCGCATTCCAGTGGGCGCCTCGACGGCAATTCCTGAATTGCGGTGGCCTTTCAGATTCTGTGCTAGGCCGCCACTCCCTGAACGTCGCGTCAAGTTGAATGAGGCGGCTTCGGGGTACAGTGACTCAGGAATTGCGTTAGCAGTCAGGGCGGGGCGCCCACGTTCCTGATTTGCGATGGAGCAGCGGGCGCTTGTCTCGAACTCGAACCCCAGATCGCGAATGGAGTCCGAGACTGACCGGCTTAAGAAAGGAAACCGGTAGGCGGATGATCGCCGCCCGCTGCCCCCCAACGCCTCCTGCCGAATGCTAAAATCAATCAGTGCCGGGTCCTACGCGACGTAATCCCGCCAACCCCGCCAGGTCCGGAAGGAAGCAACGGTAACGGGCTAGTACGGGCGCAGTAGGTCACCCGGTACTTTTGTGCGTTGGGCACGAGTTGTGCCTTCCCTCCGCGTTCGACTGGATTCCGCTTTTCGGGTA
>JASHTH010000417.1 GCA_030040655.1 Acidobacteriaceae bacterium
TCTGATCGCCCTGCGCTCGCGCACCACTGCGGGCGCGCTTGCCGGGATCCTGCGCCGCACCGTGGCCGACCTCGACAGTGGGCTTCCGCTCGAGGATGTGCGCACCCTCGAGGAGGTGAGCGGCCAGCGCTACCAGCTCGCCCGCATTCCCGCCGAATTGCTCGCCGTGTATGCCATCGCCAGCCTGCTGGTGGCCATGATGGGCCTGTACGCGGTGACCGCGTATTCGGTGATCGAGCGCAACCGCGAGTTCGCGGTGCGCATGGCGCTGGGCTCGACGCGGGCCGGAATCTTCAGCCTGGTGCTGCGCGGCAGCGGACTGACCGCGGGATTTGGACTGATCGTGGGCGGAGCGGCCTCCATCGCGGCGGTGCGGTTGGTGCGCTCGATGCTCTTTGGTGTCACGCCGTTCGATCCCGTCAGCTACTTCGCCGCGGCGCTGCTTCTGCTGTTGACCGTGATCCTTTCCGGTCTGGCGCCGGCGCGAAGAGCGGCGACGATTCAGCCCATGCAGGCGTTGCGCTCCGAATAGGGTCCAGCGTCCAGGGACCAAGGGATCCGGGGACCCAGGAACCAAGGGAACAAGGGAGCAAGGGACCAGACAGCTCCCGTATCGTTCTGCGAGCTGAAGGCTGACAGCCGAAAGCCGATCGCCGTGAACTGCGAACCTGCCTTTCCCGCTGTCCACTTTCGGACAGTGCTTCTCGATTGCGGACAATGCAATCGCCCCGCGTCCGCCCGCTAATCTCTTGAAAACATGCGCCTTGCAGCGAAGGCAGTTTGGCCGCGGAAGTGCGTTCATCCATCGGTTGAATTCTACGCAGGAAAGGCCATGAGAGACCTTTTTGGCGACCTCAAGCTGGCGCTGCGCAAGCTGCGCAGCACGCCAGGATTCACGATCACCGTGGTGCTGATGCTGGCGATGGGCATCGGGGCCAACACGGCCGTCTTCAGCGTGATGAACGCAGTTCTGATGCAATTGCTGCCGGTGAGCCGCCCTGAGGGGCTCTCCTACGTTCATATCGGCGGCGGCGAGAACCAGGCGCCGGGCGGCTGGAACACCGGCGACGGCGATACATCGTTTGCCGAGCCGACGTTCGAAGCCTTCCGCCAGCGCAGCGATGTCTTCGAAGATCTGGTCGCTTACGTTCCTTTGAGCTTTACCGGCAACGTGCCGGTGCGCTTTGGCGAATTGCCCGAGGACGCTGAGGGCGAAGAGGTGAGCGGCAACTTCTTCACGGCGCTGGGCGCGCGCATCGAGCACGGGAGGGGATTTTCGCTCGACGACGAAAAGAACCACGCGCCGATCGCCGTCATCAGCTATGACTATTGGACGCGGCGATTCGCGCGCGATCCCGCAGTGCTGGGGCACACCCTTTACGTGCGCGGCATTCCGCTGACCATCGTGGGCATTGCCGCACACGGATTCAAAGGCATCGAGCCGGCCGCTTCGACCGACTTCTGGATCCCGTTGCAGAACCGGCCGGATCTGAACGCCTGGGGCACGGCCGCTTCAGACGAAACTCTCTACGGTTCGCCGCGATGGTGGTGCCTGCGCCTGATGGCGCGGCTCAAGCAGGGTGTGACGCCACAACAGGCGGCGCAGGCGCTCGCCGGGACCTTCCTGGCCGACGCCGAGAAGACGCTGGGCCACATCGATCCAAAACAGTGGAAGCCGCTGCTCGATTTTGTTCCCGCGCGCGGCATTGCCGGATTCAACGACAACTATCGCGAGCCGGTCGAGATTCTGATGTGGCTGGTGGGGATGGTGCTGCTGATCGCGTGCACCAACGTGGCCATGATGATTCAGGCGCGCAACGCAACCAGCCGGCGCGAATTCAGCGTGCGCATGGCGATGGGCGCGAGCAAGATGGCGATCTTCCGCTACCTGCTCGCCGAGAGCGTGCTGCTGGTGGTCGCGGGCGCGGCGCTGGGATGGGGCTTTGCGCTCGTGGCGACGCGCGCGCTGGCGGCGTGGTCTGAGATCGAGACCGGGCTGAGTCCCGACCGCGCCGTGCTGCTGTTCACCATTGGCATTTCCGCCGCGGCCGCGATGGTCTTCGGGCTGGCGCCTCTGTTCAGCGCGGTCAGCGCCCCGGTGGCGGGGGTTCTGCGCTCCAATGCAACCAACCTGACCAGCGGCCGTTCGCGGGTTTTGGGCGGCCGCATCGTGCTCTCCGCGCAGATCGCCGTTTCGCTGGTGCTGTTGATGGCCGCCAGCCTCCTGCTGCGCACGCTGCGCAACTACGCCAAGGAGAACCTGGGCATACAGGCGGAGAGCGTTCTCGTCTTCGATGTGGCGCCGCAGGGGCAGACCGATACCCATCCTTTCTATCGCAATTTGCTCGATCACATTCGCCAAACGCCGGGTGTGGAGTCCGTTTCCATGGCGGGAAACCGGCCGGGTTCGGGATGGAGCAACAACGACATTCTGATCCTGGATGGAGTGCGTCAAAAGGGAGGATATCTGCGCTGGAATGACGTGGGTCCCGATTTCTTCAAGGCGCTCGGCGCTCCCATTCTGGCCGGCCGCGATATCGATCAGCGGGATGTGAAGGGTACGCAGCGCGTCGCCGTTGTCAACGAGACGCTGGTTTCGCGCTATCTCCCTCATACCAATCCGATCGGTCACCGAATCTGGAGTGACAATCCCGCCACGATCGTCGGCGTCGTCGCCGACAGCAAGTACCGCGCCGTGGACGAGCCGCCGCAGCCCATGGCCTTTACCGCGGCGATGCAGGAAGTCTCTCTGGGCACGATGGCCATCGAAGTGCGCGCCCGCGGGGACGCTTTGACTCTGCTGCCCGAAATGCGCAGCCTTGTCGCCGGGCTGTATCCCGACGTGCCCCTGGAGAAGCCCATGACGCAGCAGGAGCAGTTTGAGCGCTCCTATGAGCAGCAGCGGATGTTTGCCGCCATGGGCGGATTCTTCGGACTGCTGGCGGCGCTGCTGGTGGCCACGGGGCTCTACGGCATGCACTCCTACCGTGTGAGCCGTCGCACAAATGAGATTGGCGTTCGCATGGCGCTGGGCGCCAGCCGGTCGAACGTGTTGGCCATGGTGCTGCGCGAAAGCCTGTGGGTGTTGATTGCGGGTCTGATCGTCGGCATCCCGCTCGCGTACTTCGCTTCGCGCCAGCTCAAGTCAATGCTCTATCAACTGTCGCCGTTCGATCCGGCAAGCTTCGCGCTGGCGATTGCCGCGATGCTTGCGGTGTCGGCGGCTGCGGCATTCGTGCCGGCCAGACGCGC
>JASHTH010000418.1 GCA_030040655.1 Acidobacteriaceae bacterium
GCCACCTTGCCCGCCTCCGCCCCGGTCGCTACGGCAATGTCTTTGAGCCGCCCGCGCAGATGCCCCTGCGCGTCGGTTACCGGCGTTCCCAGCAGCGCCGTCAGGCTCACGCGGGTCGAGGTGCGAGGCAGCATGAGGTGAGTGTAGTCCTTCCCATTCGAGTTGCGTCGTCAACCTGGCAAGACCGAAACGCGGCGTGCGCTCCTTGACACACTCCCCGCCAGCCCATGAAACTTCCACCAAGGTTTTCTGGGCGCGGCGGAGCCACGGGTGCTTCCCATGCGCCGGAAGAGGCGGTTAGAAACGCGGTGAGCGGCTCCAAGGCAGGCAAGCTGGTTTTCTCGCTCAGTTCCACCATGGAAAGCGTCGGCGAAGTGGAAGCCGCCGCCGAGAAGCTGGCCGCCGAAGCGGGGCTCGACGAGGATGCCTGCTTTCATGTCACCATGGCCGCGCGCGAAGCCGCCCTCAACGCCGTCCTGCACGGCAACGAATACGACCCCGCCAAGCAGATCACCGCCAGCTTCGAAAACACCGGCAAATCGCTGATTGTCACCATCGCCGATCAGGGCCCGGGATTGGACCCCGACACGCTTCCCGACCCGCGGGCTCCGGAAAACCTGCTGCGCGGCACCGGCCGCGGCATCTTCCTCATCCGCTCCCTCATGGACGAAGTACACTTTCGCCAACTTCACCCCGGAACCGAGCTAACGCTGATCAAGCATCTCGCGTCGGACCACCCGAACCCTTGAAGAACGATCGTCCCGATTGGGCGCCGAACCGCAGCATGCCTCTCTGCTTGCAGCCTTCCGCCGCCACCTCGCGGAAGTGCTATAACCGATGTACACACAACAAGGAGGAATTTCCGTGGCATTGACAATTGCATCCCGTGAAGTGGACGGCGTCACCATTCTCGACCTGAACGGTCGAATCACCTTGGGCGAAGGCAGTGTCCAGTTGCGCGACTCCGTTCGCGGCCTCATCAGCAAGGGCCAAAAGGGAATTCTGCTGAACCTTGGCGACGTGAACTACATCGATAGCTCGGGACTGGGCGAGTTGGTGAGCGCGTTTACCACCGCTAAAAACCAGGGAGCCGATGTGAAGCTGTTGGGACTGACCAAGAAGGTCAAGGACGTCCTCCAGTTGACCAAGCTCTATACCGTCTTCGACATCTATAACGACGAGGCCAGCGCCATCGCGTCCTTCAAGTAATTCCGGCCCCACATCTTCCAACTGCCGGTTTTCCGGTTCGCTTTCATCGAAGAGGCCGCCTCGTATTTCGGGGCGCCCTTTTTGTTTCCGGCTGCGCCGGTCATTCCGAGGCCGCCTTCAGTTCTTAATCTCTTTTTTGCGTTATGCCCAGGCGGAAAGCACTGCGCAAGGCACGGAGGAAGGTCGCCGGCCCCGGCATGATGTTCTTGCGCTTGGCGGCGGGGCCCCCGTCTTCGTCGCGCAACAAACGCAAGATTTCCGCTGCCGGAACGCGCGAAGCGACTTGGTCCACGGAAACGAAGCGGACCGTCAGGTCCGGACGGAGAATGAACACTGCCGGTTTGGCAATGCCCCCCTTTTCCCTCGCATTGTAGATGTCCCACTCCTGCACCACGCGGCGCTGGCGGTCGGAGAGAATTGGAAACGCAAGTTGCCAATCGCGCTGTACGGCCTCGGACTTCTCCGGCGTGTCCACGGAAACGGCCACCAGGTTCGCGCCCGCAGCACGCAGCGATTCGTAGGCGTCGCGATATTCCGCCAACTGGCGGAGACAGAATGGTCACCAGTGGCCGCGGTAGAAGAGCAGCACCAGTGGCCCGGCGCTCGCCAGCTCGGAAAGGCGGCGGTCCTGGCCCGTGGAGTCGGGGAGCACAAAATCCGGCGCCTTTTGCCCGGCTCGCGGAAGTCTCCCTGGAGGCGAAGCTGCACTCACCATACGGGGAGTTTAATTCAACTTGCCAAGCCGACGATTCAGACCAGCCGGAAGCGCTCGGGGCGCCTCATCCGCCCGCATCGCTCAAAAGCTCACTTGCGGCACCTGCTGCGCTGCGGGGCTGGCATTGAAGTACGCGTCGTTCTCCTTGAATCCGGCCATGTTCGCCCAGATGTTGTTGGGAAACTGCAGCAGAAACGTGTTGTAGTCCTGGATGGCGTCGTTGTATCGCTTGCGCGCCACGCCGATGCGGTTCTCGGTTCCGGCCAGCTCGTCCTGCAGGCGCATGAACTGGTCGCTCGAGCGCAGTTGCGGATAGTTCTCGGCCAGCGCCAGCAGTCGCCCGAAGGCCGAATCGAGCTGACCGTTGGCCGCGATCTTCGCCTGCACGCCTTGCGCATTCAAGAGGCCGGCGCGCGCGTTGGCGATGTCGCCAAACACGGTGCTCTCTTCCTTGGTGAACCCCTTCACCGTCTGCACCAGGTTGGGAATCAAGTCGGCGCGCCGCTGCATCTGCACGTCGACTTCCGACCAGCGGCTCTTCACAATCTGGTCTTTGGCCACCAGTTTGTTCCGCGTTGAGACGTAACTGCCAAAGACAAACAGCGCCACGACCACCAGCACTGCAAGAACGATCCAACCTCCACGACGCATACGTTCCTTTCTCCTCCGATCCGGCCTGCGCCGAACCCTCCGTCCCTCAGTCCCTTAGTCCCTTAGTCCCTTAGTCCCTTAGTCCCTTAGTCCCTCAGTCCCTTAGTCCCTCAGTCCCTATTCCCTATTCCCTTCCCCTGGGCCCTACGCTCACCAGTCCCCGCCGGCGCCGCCTCCGCCAAAATCTCCGCCGCCAAAGCCGCCAAACCCTCCGCCACCTCCGCCGCTGTCACCGCCTCCGCCAAATCCGCCCCCGCCCAGAAACGGGCCGCCGCCAAATCCACCTCCGCGCCAGCCGCTGGTGAGAAGGCTGTAGCCCAAAAGCAGCCGCAGCAGCGGCCCTCCGGCGAAAAAGATCAGCAGGAAAATGATGAAGACGATCGGCCCGATGGACCCGTGCTGATGCGCCACCTGCGGCCTCGGCGCGACCGGCTGGTAGTTCAACGTAACTCCGGCATCCGCGGCGATCACCTGCGCAACGTCCACCACTGCCAGCGTCTCGGCGCCGTCGAAGTTGTTCTCGCGCAGCAGCGGAACCATCTCGCGGCCGATGTCGCCCAGCTTGCCGTCGGGCAGAATCCCCTCCAGCCCGTAGCCGACGTCGATCCTGCGCTTGTGATCCTGGATCGCCAGCAGAATCAGCACGCCGCGGTCCGACCCCTTGCGCCCGATCTTCCACGCGTCTTCAAGTTCATTGGCATAGTCGGCCGCGTCTTCGCCATCGAGCGTGCGCACCGTCACCACGGCAATCTGCGCATTGGCCTGCGAGTGATCCAGTTGGCTGCAGACGCTGTCGATCCGCGCAATCGCCTCGGGAGACAGCACGTGAGCGAAGTCGCTCACGTAATCGGTGGGCTTGGGCAGGTCTTTGACCGGCTGCGTGTGAGCTGCCGCGGCAAAGACCCCTACAAAAATAACGATGGCCAGCCGGAAATCCGTCCCACGTGCGCGGCAAAGGCCCTTCATTACTCTCTATTGTACGCAACGCTCCATCACAAGGTTCCTCGCGCTGTTATACCGCTTTAGCGGATTCTGTATCCGAAGCCGCAATCGATAAGTTGACACGACCCTAAGCTCCGGGGTCCCCAGCGACAGGTCTTCGTCTCTGGGGTAGAAGGAGCGGCGACCTTTGGCCTCGCAAGAGAAGAAACATTATTTCCTCACACCGTCTAGAGCGAAGGAGAGCAAGCTTTTGCGCACGCCAGCGACGACACTCTATTCGGCGGAGCCTTACAGATCTCGAAAAGGCTCGGCGGGTTGGGGCCGGTCCGCTCATCGCGCACCGCCGGCGCACGCGGTCAAAGGCCCGAGCGCAGCTTCCGGAACGGCGCCGAAGCGCCGCTGCCGGCGACGGAAGTCCGTTACCGCGGCCTCAAGATCAGCAGCATCGAACTCCGGCCACATGCGATCGGTAAAATGAAGCTCCGCGTAGGCCGACTCCCACAGCAGAAAATCCGAAAGCCGCTTTTCTCCGCCCGTGCGAATGAGCAGATCAACCTCGCCACAGTCCGCCGTCAACGCCTCTGTGACCATCGGCCGCAGCGCATCGACCGGTGGGAGGGTACGGGCTTCAGCCCGTACATTACGAGCCCCATAATTCATCGGGGCTTTAGCCCCTGAGGAGCAAGCCTCGAAATCTTTATCGTCCGCAAGCGTGTTCGCCACGCGCGCGGCCGCCAGCGTGATCGCATCGCGCGACGAGTAATCGATCGCGACGCGCAAGTGCAGGCGGCCGCACCGCGCCGTTGCCGATTCGGTTCCCAGAATCTCGTTGAGCAGCGCCTGCGGAATCCGGTCGCGCCGGCCGATCGCTTCCAGCCGTGCGCCGCTCCGCCTCAGTTTTTCTCTCTCCAGCCGCAGGTAGGCCCGCAGCAGCCAGAAGATCGTCTGCACCTCGCCGCTCGGGCGCCGCCAGTTGTCGGCGGAAAACGCGTAAAGCGTCAGGGTGCGAATGCCCAGTTCCGGCGCGTGTTCCACCACGCGGCGCACCGCGGCTACTCCGGCGCGATGCCCCGCCGCGCGCGGCAATCCGCGCCGCGTCGCCCAGCGCCCGTTGCCGTCCATGATGATGGCGACGTGCAGTCCGTCGCGCTCCTTACTTTGCGCCGTAAAGCTGTCGGCCACAGAGGCGCTTTGCATTGTAAAGTTACCTCGCAAAAAATTTTCTTAAACCCGCGACGGCGCCAGTCCGCTCACCAGATCCGGCGCCGGCTTCTCTACGCCGGCCTTCGCCGCGTCGCGAACCACCTGCTCCAGCGTTTCAAGATATTCGAGATACCGTTTGCGGCCCGGAGCCGTGATGTAGCACACCGTCAGTGGACGATTGCGCTCGTGCCCCTTCACGATCGCCACCAGCCTGCCACGCTCCAGAACGTGCAGATGCCGGCTCAGGTTGCCGTCGGTCAATGCGCATAACTGCTTCAGATCGGCAAATGTCAGCCCCTTCGGATGGGTGATCAGCGAAGTCAGCACGCTGAGCCGCGCCCGCTCGTGAATCACGCGATCCAGGCCTTCATAAGCAAAGCGGGCCTCGCCGGCCCGCTCGTCTTTCCGCGGAGCCTTAGCTTTCATCGCTGCCCTCCTTCATGCTGAAGAACAGAATCGCCGCCACCAGCAACTGTCCTACTCCGTACGAAATGCCCATGTCCCACGGCGACAGCGCGCGGCTGTCAGCCAGCGAAATCGAAATCAGGCCGGTCACCAGATACCACGCCCCCGCGACAGCCATCGGACGCGGCAGAAACCGGCACGACGAGAAAACACCCAGGCTGAAGATCACCTGCCACATCCCTGGCAACATCCACAATGCCGCCGGCACAAACCGCACCAACACAAACGTCATCAGCGCGCCCGCGCCCGCCGACGGCAGAAACTGCTCCACCGCCGTGCGGATCATCTCGTCGGCCATGCCGGAGTGAATCCGCCGCGCTCGCGCTTTCATCTGCGTTCCGATCAGCGTGGCCGACAAGGCCGCCGTGGCCATCCAGATGCTGAGATAGGCGGCAACATGTTTTGCCGGGTCCGTCACCCACAGCGCCTGCGCTGCCGCAGCCACAACCGCCAGCACGCCCGTGCCCGCCAACGTCGCCGGGCCATAGCCACGAAACTCCGTGCTCTGCGCCACCTGCCTGCGGATGCTGCTGATGTCGCCGAGCGCCTTGTGCAGGTCGTTCATGTCTACTTGACTTTGCAATGCAAAGTAACCCAACATGCAGCGCTTGTCAATAGCACTGTATGGGTCAGTCCCCGTCAGGGATCATTGACGATTGGTGACAAACAACTGCCTGACCAACGCGCCGGAAGCGCAGAGATTGCGAGCACCACGCTTCAGCGCAGGGAATCGACATTTCACAAGCGAGCACGGAGCCCCGTAGGGACGGCGCAAGAGCTGGTTGCCCCACCCTTTTCGCCCGGTTTCGGCGAAAGGGTGGGATTCGACTCACCGATGCCATCCTTTTCCGCAGCGAGCGGAAGGACGAGAACGTGCCTCAATTCCCAAACCGCAACGGCGGCATTCCTTGCAGCAGAAACTCGTACCTCGCCCGCAGCGTGTCCGGACCCGACGTGATCGGGTCGTCGAGATGAATCAACGGATAGCCATCGTCGTTGTACTTCGGCCAGTGCGCCAGCTCGCCTCCGTTGGGATCGCCCGTCCGGGCGAAGTTCGTCCAGTAGCCCATCACTTCGTCGCTCAGCTTGCGGTCTGCCGGGCTCACCTGGAATCCCGGCCGCGTATCCAGCGTGCCGAAGACGTACTCGATATCGTCGGAGTGAAAGGCCCAAGTGCCGGGATGAAACTTGCTCGGCGTCGCCGGCAACTCGAAGTGGTAGCGATAGACCGGCGAGTCACCCGTCTTGCGATGCGCTTCAAGCCACTTCCATGTGCCAAACGCAATAAACGAATCGCTGCCGTAGTCGACCGCCGAGCGCAGCGCTTGCGCGTCGGTATCGCCCGGATAAAGCTTGAGGAATTCGTCGGCGCGATCCTTGAAGAGATTCTGCGCCATCGCCTTCCACTGTTCCGCCGTCATGCCGCGCATGGCCATAAAGCTGCCCTCGTCGCGGTTCCATCCGGCCAGCAGCGGCACATGCGCCTGCTGCCCCTTGGCAAAGGTCTCCGACACCGACTCGGTGAGAAAACTTCCATCGATGTCGGGCCAGAAACTGGTGCCCGGCTTCTTGGCGGCCTCCAGAATCTTGTCCGTGGGCAGCGCGCGCAGTTCCTCCAGCGATTTCACTCCCAGCCCGGCCACAAACTCGTCATCCTT
>JASHTH010000419.1 GCA_030040655.1 Acidobacteriaceae bacterium
TTTAGGGAACCTCTGAGCAACCTGCCATTTTGACCGGCTGGAGCGAAGCCTGAGCCGGTTTTTGTTCCCGAGCTGCACTTTGCAGGCGGTGGTTGTTCGTTTTTCACTCGCCGAGCGTGCTTTCACCGCTCTGCGGGCACACTACGCCCCCAGCGGGGCCAATCGTTTGCGGTGCAGGTACAGGTTGACCAGCGCAAAGCCGGCGCACAGGTGCTGGTGATTTTTCTGCAAGCCGCGGAAGCGCACCTTCACGAATCCGAACACGCGCTTCAAGATGCGGAAGGGATGCTCCACCTTGGCCCGTATCTTGGCCTTGGTCCGGTTCTTTCGGCGCTGTAACTGGTCCACGCCGTCCTTATATCGAGTCCGGCGCGAGGTCATGTCCTGGGCGTGAGGAGCAGCCTGGCGAATCGCATCGCCTTGCCCCTGATACCCGCCGTCGCCCCACACCTTGCGCTCCTTGCCGTGCAAAAGATCCGGCAGCATGTGCTTGTCGGCCACCGAGGCCGCGCTGGAACACAGCGAATGGACGTGGCCTTCCTTGGAGTCCACGCCGATGTGCGCCTTCATCCCGAAGTACCACTGGTTGCCCTTGCGCGTCTGATGCATCTCGGGGTCTCGCGTGCCGCTCGAATTCTTGGTCGACGAAGGCGCGTGGATGATGCTTGCATCCACGATCGTGCCCGTGCCGATGCGGATGCCGCGGCTGTCCAGATACAGGTTGACCGCATCCAGCATGGCTCCGCACAGATCGTGCTCCTCCAGCAGATGACGAAAGTTCAAGATCGTGGTCTCGTCCGGCGCCGGCGCCCGGCCCAGGTCCACGCCCGCAAACCGCCGCAGCGCCGCCGAGTCGTACAGCGCCTCTTCGGCCGCCGGGTCCGACAGGTTGAACCAGTGCTGCACAAAATAAATGCGCAGCATCACCTTCACGCCCACAGGCGGACGCCCGTTCTCGCCCTTGGGATAGTGCGGCGCGACCAATGCTTCCAGCTCCCGCCACGGCACGATCCGTTCCATCTCTTCCAGAAACTTCTCTCGCCGCGTCTTCTTCGTGTATCTCTCAAAGCTCGCTTGCGAAGCCAATGTGGTCTGCGCCATTCGCGGTTTGCCTCCACCTTCCACCTTACCCGCATCAGCACTCGTTTGGGGAGTTCTTCAGAGGTTCCCTAAGCCGTTTTAAAAGAGATTTGTCTTCTCTCACGAGGGTCAAGCTCGCCCCTCCAAACGAACAGCCTCGAGGCCGGCATGGGCCATCGCTTGTATTCGGGATCTATGGCGGTTTAGGAAATAATGTAGCCGAAGAAAGACCGCAAAGTCGACGCGGCCCACCCCGGGGTCCCCAACGACTCGTGTTCGTCGTTGGGGTGGGACGAACCCCGGGGTCCCCAACGACATGTCTTCGTCGTTGGGGTGGGACCAACGGGGAGCGGCGACCATGGGCAACGCACAGACGGACACACTACTACCTAAACTGCCCGAATCGCCGGAATACGAAAGTCATCTCGAACATCCCCGATAGTTGTACTCGAATTGGTACGTTTCGTGCATACAATGAGACATATTTATATGAAGGACCGAGAACTTAAGCTATACGAAAAAGTGCTCCGGGCGGGTGTGGGATCGAAGTTCGAGTGTCGCCCCAATGATTGGAGAGACGCTCAGGCTTTAGTCTGTCACGGTCTCATTGAACTGGTAGGCGAGCGCAGTCCCCACGGGTTCTTTGCCGTTCGCGCCATCGGACCGAGCGCTCCGGCTGGGACGGAGGGTCGTTCCACTCACCGGCATGCCTAGCGAGCGTCAGTTGTTCCGCCGGCTGCCGACATCGTCCTCACGCCATGCAGCCGCATCTGTGCTCGCGTGAGCTCAAGGAAACGCTTCCTGGCATGGGGCAGCTTGCTCGACGTGATCTTTCGATTTTTCGTGCCGAACGACGTACGATTCGAATACCGCTGCATCGGCGTCCTGGTCGTGTGGTCGGCAGACCAAGTAGACCGCCCACTGCGACACCGCATCTCCGATCCTTTTCAAATCACGGTGTGAAAGAGAACACATCGCCGTAGTTGAAGGGTCCCCCTCCCTGTGCGTTCCCATAGAACACGCCCTTGGCATCCATCGCCAGCCCCGATTCCGGTGAGTTTCCATCCGGCGGCTTGGGAAGGCGATGCAGAATGCAGCACTGCTTCGGCCCATCGGGATGCGGTAAGCCGGAGAGCTGAGTCAGTTCCACGGTCGCCCCATTCTCGCTTCCTCCATCCTGTTGCGCAGCCGCGATGGGAACGATCAAGAGCTACGGCAACAAGATGCCGGCCTATTTCCCGATATGCTTCGTATCCGATTGGCCAAATGTCGCTGTCATTCTGTGCTCCCTTTGCCTTATTAAGCAGAAACTGCGGCTGAATGTTGTCAAAGCTCGACA
This sequence comes from Acidobacteriaceae bacterium, assembly GCA_030040655.1. Lineage (GTDB taxonomy): Bacteria > Acidobacteriota > Terriglobia > Terriglobales > Acidobacteriaceae > Telmatobacter. The sequence goes on from JASHTH010000419.1 coordinate 2,420, forward strand.
AATTCACTTTTCACTGCGATCGTTTCGTCGCGTGACGAAAAGATTCCTCTGCCGAACGCGCTCTCGGAATCACGGAGCGGCTCGAAGATCAGTCCCCAGTCCAACCCGGCAAATGTGAGCGACGGTCGTTCTTTCCCTACCGGGAAATGGGTATGATGCCCGTGTCGGTCCAGTAATAATGGGCTCCGCCTCCCCAGCCCGGCCCGAAGGTAGCGGAGAAAGAGTTAGGCGAAAAGGGCACAGTGCTGAAGGAAGACTCCCAGGAATTGAAGCCCGAATATCCAACCGCCCCTGAAGCGACTGGAGTGTCGATCCCTATCTCCGTCCCTGGGCCCTGAAACTGGTTGATATCCCCAATAAGGGTGCCTTCGACACCGTAGCCCGCGGAAAGTCCGGCGTTAAATCCAACGCCAGCGGTTCCGTATCCGAACCAACCAACCTGCGGGCTAAACCCAATTCCCACTCCGACGTTGAAGCCGCCCCCGGGAAGTCCAACACCTCCAGTGACGCCAATCGCAATTCCCTTCGGGGATGATCCGGTCAGAAATGATATTAGGGGGTCATTGATGCTTGGTCCGGAATCTGCGGCCGACGCCGGGAAGGGATTGTTCGGAGAAAGTCCGCAAACGTCGCGCAAATTCGGCGGGCTGTTGAGAACGTAGGCGTAGCCATTTCCAAAGATGCCGCGCGGAAGGGGAAGGTTCTGAGACGTCAGGTGGGCAAAGTTGAGCGGATCTTCGGAGACGAACCGGCCGAGGGCCGGAGAATAATATCTCGCCCGCAGGTAATAGAGCCCCGTGGAATCGATCTCCCTGCCGGTGAACTGGAATGGATTCGTGCTTGCAGCGCCCGTGGCACTTGTCGCGCCAAAAGTCGAATAGGCATATTGCGTGTCGATCGCTCCATTTGCGCCGGCGAGAGCGACGGTGGTTCCCAACGCGTCGCTCAGGAAACTGCTGACGCCGCTCGAATCGGTGCGGGTGAAGATCTCGTCCGGCGATAGCCCGGTCAGAAGGTTTGCCTTCTCGGTGGATTGCTCCTGAACGATGTCGAGTCCGTCATAGAGGAAGTTTGTTGCGCCCCCGCCGGTCAGACTTTCCACTCGCCGGCCCAGCCCGTCGTATTGAAACATCGCGGAGGTGGCGCCGGAGCCGGAAACCCTCACCTGCGCAAGCTGGTTGCGATCGTTCCACAAATAGCTGTGGGTGCCGTCGTCGGTGAGGTTCCCGTTGGCGTCGTAAATCGAGGATGCGGCGCCCCAATGC
>JASHTH010000420.1 GCA_030040655.1 Acidobacteriaceae bacterium
CTTTTCGCCGAGCTTGCTCAACATCGTCCGCGTCGGCTTTTCTCGCGCCGATTTCTTCTTTAATAGCATCGTCAGCGGCGATCTGTCAGGCTGGGTTGCGAATAGCCCGGTGGGCTCGATCGTGATCTCGGGTTCCACGGCGTCGAATGGAGCTTCGCAGATCACGCTGGCCGGCGCCAACACGGGAAGCAACAATGCGACCGCGCGCAATCTCTTCACCGTCGACGATCACATCGACTGGTCGCATGGCCGTCACCAGGTCGAAGCCGGGATCTGGCTCCAAAGACTGCAGTCGAACGATTTTCTGGCGCAGAATCAATACGGCCAGGCGTCCTTTTCGACGCTCGAAGCCTTCGAAAAAGGCGACGTGGCCAAGTACACCGTTGTGCCCGCGCCCACCGGGCTCGGCTGGCGCTCCCTGTTCGGCGCCGGATTCGCGGAAGATGCCTGGAAGGCCACGCCCCGGCTCGAATTACGCTTGGGGCTTCGCGTCGAATCTTCGAACGGGTGGAACGAGGCGCACGGGCGCGCGTCGAATTATGACTTCACCGACGGCGTCATCGACACCAATCCGACGATCGGCGGCTCCGCGCTCTCCGACAATCGCGCCGAATTCATGCCCGAGCCGCGCGTCGGGATTGCCTACGATCTTTTCGGAAACAGCAAGACCGCGCTCAAAGGCAGTTTCGGCCTGCACCGCGCGCTTCTCGACACGCTCGATTACCGCCTCGACCAGACTGCGCCCTTCAACACGACGCTCTCCTATAGCAATACTGCGGTGAGCGATCTCGCCAAGCTTTCGGCCCCCTCGGCAAAAGGCGGAAAAATCTCGCCCAGCAATGTGCAGCGCGATATCGAGACGCCTACGGTGCTGGCATGGACCGCGCGCATCGAACAGGAGGTCGCGCCACGCACCACGCTCGCGCTCGCCTACATCGGCTCGCATGCATATGACCAGATTCTCTCCGAAGACCAGAACACCCCGCCGGCCGTCGTCTGCCCAGCGTCCGCCTGCCAGGCTTCGCTGGCGAAAGGCGCCATCTACTACGCTACTTCGACGCTCGCCAACCCAAAGCTCGCCAATACCACCTCCTGGGTCTCGGCGGGCGTGGCCAACTACAACGCGCTCGAAGTGGACGTGCGCCGGCAGTATGCGAACGGCTTTCAACTGCGCGGCGTTTACACGTGGTCGAAGAATCTCGATGACGGCTCGGCGTGGAACACCAGCGTTTCGTCGAACACTCCGGCCTATGTGTCGTTTCCGCCGAATCCCAAGCTCGATTACGGACTCGCCGCCACCAACATCGCTCACGCCGCGGCCATCAACGCCGCCTGGGATCTGCCCTTCGGCCAGGGGCATGCCGCGCTCGCGGATGCTGCGCCGCTGGTTCGAAGAGCGGTGGACGGATGGAGTCTGAGCGGAATCGCGACGCTGCAGAGCGGCTTTCCGTTTTCTCCGCAGCTCGGCTACAATCCGACCGGCAACGGCGACTCGCGTAACCCGGTGCGGCCGCAGATCAATCCCAATTTCAAGAATGGGCTTTATCCGCGAACGGCATCGCAGTGGTTCAATCCCGAAGCCTTTCTTGCGCCGTATCCCGGCACACTGGGCAATGCGGGCCGCGATACGCTCGCCGGGCCCGGCCTCGATGATGTCGATCTTTCCCTCGCCAAGAACGCCACTGTTCACGAGCGGCTCCGCGCGCAGTTCCGCGTAGAGTACTTCAATGTGCTCAACCGCACCAACTTCACCACGCCCAATGCCATCGTCTTCGCCAACGGTCCCACGCCGGCCAACCCGGCTGCTTCGGCCGCAGTCTCGCCCACGGCAGGCGCGATGACCGCGACGGCAACGACTTCGCGCCAGCTTCAGTTCGCGCTGAAGCTGCTGTTTTAGGAAGTTTTCGCAATCCGCCGGGCATCCCGCCGCATCAGAAACTCAACTGCGCGGTTGTGCATCCGCGCGCAGTTTGGTAGCATGAACGAACAGATGGTCAGCGCCTCCCAAAGCCGCTTTTGTTGTCGCCTGTCGAACATCTTCGACGGGTGTTGTAGCTAGTCTCCGATCTCCCTGTACAAGCGATCCAAACACACCCGTAGCTGAACAGCCGGGTTTGTTTGTCTGTTGCGCCGGCATTCAGCATCAGCCTTTTCCCAAGAGGTCATTCGATGCCGGTCGCCGAACGCGAAATCGCTGCACCCTCGCAGCCAGCCAGCCTTCCCCGCTCCGAGCGAATCAGCCATCTCCGCCTGCTCGAGGCAGAAAGCATCCACATTCTTCGCGAAGTCGCGTCGGAGTTCGAGCGGCCGGTGATGCTCTACTCGATCGGCAAGGACTCTTCGGTGATGCTGCGCCTGGCGCAGAAGGCGTTTTACCCCGGGCCCATTCCCTTTCCGTTGCTGCATATCGACACCGGCTTCAAGTTTCGCGAGATGCTTGCCTTTCGCGATGAAACGGCGCGCAAAGTCGGCGCCAAACTGCTCGTCTGGCGCAACGAGCCGGCCATCGCCGCGGGAACAAATCCCATCGTGCTTGACACCAAGCGCTGCTGCGGATTGCTCAAGACCCAGGCTCTGCTCGATGCCTTGCGCCACTACAAGTTCGACGCGGCTTTTGGCGGCGCGCGCCGCGACGAAGAAAAATCGCGCGCCAAGGAGCGCATCTACTCCTTTCGCGATGCCGCCGGCCAGTGGGATCCGAAGAACCAGCGCCCCGAGTTGTGGAATCTCTACAACGCGCGCGTGCATCGCGACGAGAGCATTCGCGTCTTTCCCCTTTCCAACTGGACCGAGCTCGACGTGTGGCACTACATCCACGAAGAGAAGATCCCGGTCGTCGATCTCTACTTCGCCAAGGAGCGCCCCATGTACGTGCGCCCGATCGGTCCGGGTCAGGACGCGCTGCTCCCGGTCGAGCAGGATTTCGTCGCGCTTGCCGGCGAGCGTCCGCAGCTGGTCAGGTCGCGCTTGCGCTCGCTTGGCTGCAGCCCGTGCACCGGCGCCATCCGATCGAATGCGGAGACGATTCCCGACATCATCGCCGAGCTGATTTCGTTTCGCCACTCCGAGCGCGCCCATCGCGCCATCGATCACGACCAGGAAGGGTCGATGGAGATCAAGAAGCGGGAGGGCTACTTCTAAATGGCAACCCTCTCCGCGCCCGTTTTTTCGATCGACGAGTTTCTCGAGCAGGAGCGCGAAAAGG
>JASHTH010000421.1 GCA_030040655.1 Acidobacteriaceae bacterium
TGCATGGGTTCGATCGGATCATGGGAAAGGACCTCCTGCCTCTGCGTCTTGATTTCGTTTGTCCCGGGTTGTTGATGCTGCAGACTTTTCAAATGCTCGACAACGCCGAAGGCGCTGGACATGGGCATTTGCGACGCGGTCTGCCAAGAGTGCAATGGAAGGCGCTATCGCAATTCCCGAGTCACTCTATCGCGCGAAGTTGATGCATCGTACCCCCGACGGCAAACAGTGGTCCAGAGATTTCAGCTCTTCAATGAGGAATCGAAAAAACGGCAGGGAGCGGCTCTCCCATTGGAAAAGATTCTTGAGTCCCGGAGGTAGCCTTGCACCCGGCTGGAGATTCGTCGCTGAGGGTAAGCTGAATTGCCTGAGCTTTCCATTCGCCAAATGAAGAATGGATTGGCGTTGTTGCAGCCGATCGTGGCTCAGGGCGCGAGGCATCGCGGAGGATCGCCGGACGCCTCACGTGTTCAACCCGAATTGTTCGAGGAAACGCCGGTCCGGGCTTTATGCGCCGATCAGCGCCGGGGTGGAGAGAGCTGCAGCCGCCGGCGCTTCGGCTTCTTCTTCGGCCGCGGCCTTCACCGGCACGTGCGCCAGCTCCCATGCCGAGCGGTCTTTGAGCAGCCGCTGCACGAGCGCGGTGTGCATGGCGTGTCCGGCGCGCACGGCGACCACGTGGCCCTCGATGCGGTGGCCGGCGAGAGCCAGATCGCCGATCAGGTCGAGGATCTTGTGGCGAACATATTCGTTGGCGAAGCGGAGCGGGCCGTTCTCGGGGCCGCGCGGCCCAAGAATGATGGCGTTCTGCGGTCCGGCGCCGCGAATCAGGCCCATGTCGCGCAGGCGTTTCTCGTCGGCCTTGTAGCCGAAGGTGCGCGCCGGCGCGATGGCGGCGCCGTAGGTCTCCGCGGCCAGATCGACGCTGGTGTGTTCGCGGCCGATGGGCGCGGGAAAGTCGATGGTGTAACGGATCTTGTAGCCGGAGCCTGGGTAGACGCCAATGAACTTGTTGCCCTCGCGCACTTCAACAGCGCGCAGGACGCGAATTGTTTCCCGCCGCCGTCGCTGGGCGCGGATGCCGACGCGGAGAAACGCCTCGACGTAGGGCAGCGCGCTGCCGTCGAGGATGGGCAGTTCCAAATTGTCCAGCTCGATAATGACGTTGTCCACGCCCATCCCAATCAGCGCCGACAGTAAATGCTCGGTGGTGGAAATGAGCACGCCCTGGCGCATCAGGCTGGTAGCGTAACTGACTTTGGCCACGTTGCGGCCGGTGGCGGGGATTTCGAAATTGTCCAGATCGGTGCGGCGAAAGACGATGCCGGAACCGGCCGGCGCAGGCAAAAGCCGCATGGTCACAGGCGCGCCGGAGTGAAGCCCAATTCCTTCAAATTCAAGGGGTTCCGCGATCGTCTGTTCCAAGTGCGCGGGTCTAGCCAATCTGCTCTCCAAGCTGTGCAAAACGAGTCGCAACCGATAGCTTAGACGCAAAACCGGCGATCCGTCGTGTGGCTTTTTTGCCACACTCCGCGCCTCGCTGGGACACTGTCGTTATCCTGATCTGGGTTCTAAATGGCATAGAATCAAGGCAATCTCCGGCGAAATCTGCCGCAACAAACAACGTGTCGAACCCTGAAGAATCTCCCGTTCCCATGCGTGCCCTGCTGGCCGGAGCGCGACAAAAAGAGTCCGCGCTGCTTGGCCTGACCGAACGCCTGGTCATGGCCGAATCACCGAGCGATGAAAAAGCCGCCGTCGACGCTTGCGGCGCGCTCGCAGCGTCTCACGCCGCATCCCTCGGCGGGCGCGTGAAGGTTCACAAGCAGCGGGAGTTTGGCGACGTAGTCGAGGCGCGGTTCGGTCCGCGACGAACCGCCGATGCGGAGCGGGTTTTGCTTCTTGGGCATATCGACACGGTTTGGCCAATGGGAACACTGAAGACAATGCCTTGCCGAATCGGTGAAGGGCGCCTTTGGGGGCCGGGCGCGCTCGACATGAAAGCCGGCATCGCCATGGCATTTACGGCGATCGAGATGGTAGCCGAGGCCGGCTTGCACAATCGCGAGATTGTATTCCTGCTGAACAGCGACGAGGAGATTGGCAGCCCGGTCTCGCGGCCGGTCACCGAGCGAACCGCCTCTTCGTGCGGGGCCGTTTACGTGCTGGAGCCGGCGCAGGGACTTGCATACAAGACGGCGCGCAAGGGCATCGGCAATTGGCGCATCGACGTGAAGGGCGTGGCCGCGCACGCCGGCGTGGACTTCGAAAAGGGCGCGAGCGCCATTCGCGAGCTGGCGCGCGTCATCGAGACCGTGAGCGGCTGGACCGATCTCAAGCGCGGGCTGACGGTGAGCGTGGGCACGGCGGGCGGCGGATCGAAGACCAACGTGATTCCCGCCGAGGCGTGGTGCGAAGTGGACGTGCGAATTGCGCGCAAGGCCGAGGGGTCGCGCATTGCGCGCAAGTTTGCCGCGCTGAGAGCGATCGATCGGCGCTGCACACTCACGGTCAGCGGGGGCATCAATCGCCCGCCGATGGAGCGGACGCCGGGCACGGTGCGGCTCTATCAGAAGGCCCGAGCTCTCGCTGAGAAACTCGGCTTTGCACTTGACGAGGC
>JASHTH010000422.1 GCA_030040655.1 Acidobacteriaceae bacterium
GTCAGCCCGGGGATGAAATTGCCTTGCTTGTCTTTCACAACCACCGGCTCGACGACGAGTTGCACGTTGACTGAAAGCGTCGGCGTCTCCGGCGCATCGGCGGGCTTGTTCGTGCCGACCTGCTGCGCGCAGGCGAATGCCGCAGACAGGAAGACGACAACGAATCCGCGCAGGCTTCGCATCGTTAGAACCTCAACCGCACCGTCGTTTGCAGGCTGCGCATGGCGTTGGCCGACACCGGCAGGCCGAACTGCGCGTTGTTCACCGTCGTGTTCCAGTTGGTGAATTCCGCGTGGTTGAGCACGTTGGTTGCATCGATGCGCGCATCGAGATACAACTTTCCGCCCGGCCGGAACGTCCGCGCCAGCGAGCTGTTCAGCGTGAACTGCCTCGGCCCGGTAATCGAGTCGCGCCCGGCCGTGCCCCATTGCCCCGGCGCCGGTGGCGCGAAGGCCGCACTGTTCAGGTGTTGCGCGCCGCTCCTGTAGATCGGCGCATTGGTGCGGCTGGGCCGAATCGTGCCCGTATAGCCCGCGCCCGGCACCGCGGCAAGGTAGATCGGCGTCTCGGGCAGACCCGAGCCCGCCGACGCCTGCCCAGTCACGGTCCATTCCTTCAGCAATCGTCCGGCCCAGCCGCTCAGTAAATCGCCTCCGTGCGATCCTTCGCCGCTCGTGTATTGTCCCGTTACGCCGAGCAGGTGCCGCTGATCGAAGGTCGAGAGCGCCCGCTCTGCCTGCAGATTGCGCCAGTTTTGCGCGATGGCCGTACTTTGGGCCGGCGCCGCTGCTGTCAGGTTCTGGGCCTGCTGCGCCGTGGTCACATATCCCTGCCCGCCAAGAAACGCGTCGTCGTCGAGCGACTTGGAAAACGTGTAGAGCGCCGTCGCCGTGAATCCGCCGCGCAGCCTGCGCCGCAGTTGCGCCTGGCCGGACTCGCGCGTGGAGTCGCCGCCCGACGTGCGGTAGGCAAATCCCGAAGGGCAAGTAGGGCACCTATTCGCCGCGCCGATCGGATACGTGTTGGGCAAGAACTCCTGCACGCCGCGCGTGCCTTTCACGCCGAGATAGGTAATATTGCCTTGCAGCGCGCCGGGCAGATCGCGTTGCAGCCCGAAGTTCCACGTCTGCGCGTAGCCCACGCGAAAGTTGGGGTCGATCGCGAAGGTGTCCGGCGTGATCGCAGCGCACGAACTGAAACCGTTCGCCAGCGTGAGCGGGCAGGCGGCGCTGTTCTGTACGCTCAGGCTTTTCGAGAGCGGAGCCTGCTGCGCCATCTGCAACACGGGATTCAGATAGACCGACGTATCGTGATAGACGCCGTATCCCATGCGCACCACGAGGGTCGACGCCGGAATCGGCCGCCAAGAGATGCCCACGCGCGGCTCGAAGCCCAGCCGGTCCGGCCGAACCAGCGACGCGGGATAACGCTGCCCTGTCAGCGGTCCCACGGGATGGCTACCCAACACCGGTGCAACCGCGGTGAATCCCGACGCTACATCGAGATTCACCAGCCGCCCCAAAAGCTCGGTCATCGGCGCGCCGTACTCCCAGCGCGCGCCGGCATTGATTGTAAGGTCGGGCTTCAAGCGCCAGTCGTCGGTGAAATAGAGATCGTAGACGGGCTGGCGCAGATACTTGTCGGCATTGCCGAAGGCCAGGGAGCTGGTGTCGGGCACACCGATCAGAAAGTCGGCCAGGTCTGAGCCCGCGCTGGCAACGTTCTGCGACGGTCCCGCCGTCGCTGCACCGGTAAACGTGAACGTTCCACGCGGATCCTGCTCAAAGAACTCGTTGTACTCCTGCTTGCGAAAGTCGCCGCCCACCGTGATGTAGTGGTTGCCGCGATAGATCAGCGTCGACAGTGAAGCACCGTCGGTGCGGTTGCGGTTGAACGCGCTCTCCGCATCGCTCAGCGCCGCAAAGCCGCTCGCAAAATTCAGCGCCGGCGGACCCCAATCGGCCGGGTCCTGATCGTTGCCCGTAATGCCCGCCTCGCCGGAGATATTCCGCTCATTCTCAAACTCGGGCCGGATGAGCGTGCGCAGCCGGCTGAAATCGTAGCCGGCAAAAAAAAACAGCCGCGGATTGAAGCGGTGGGACCAGTGGATATCTGTGTTCATGCCCAGCGTTGCTGTGCTGTCCACAAAGCCGAAGAGATTGGTGTTGCCTTCGCGCGTGCTCTGCAGGTTGAATCGGCCGTAAAGCTGGTCCCGGTGTCCCATCGTCTTGTCGAGCCGCAACTGCACCACATCCCGATGAGTGCTGTTCAGCACGGGAATCTGATAGTTGTACGGCAAGCTGCCCAAGATATTCGGCAACGGGTACAGCTGCAGCAGCGCCTGGGCCTGCGTGCTGACCGGAACCACGTTTTTCGCGAACGGCAGCCCGGTTGCCGGATCGTAGATCGTCACTGGCGCGCCGAAGGCGTTCAACAGCGCGCTCAAGTCACCGGCGCGTTCGGCCGGAGTGGGAACAAGCCCTGTCTCGGTCGCTGCGTTTTGGTCACGAGTGCCTTGGTACGCGACGAAAAACGTCGGGCCATGCGGCAGCACGTGCGGAATCTTGATCGGCCCGCCCACGCTGGCCACGCCGGTAATGCGATCGTACGTCGGCTTCGGCGACGCGAGCCCGCTCAGCGAATACGGCTGCGCGTCCAGCGCCGAATTGTCGAGGACCGCCGCGAATCCGCCGTTATAAAGCGCTCTGCTTCCCGGCCGGCGGTTGCCGAAGGCCTGCTCCAGCGCGTACTGCGACGTCGACGCGTTGTTCACGCTGCCGTTCACAAGAAAGCCGTCATCGGATTCCCGGCTGGCATCGGCTTCCGGCCTCGGAATCTCGACCGGGGCAGAGGCATTCGACTGCGCTTCGGGCTTCTTTCCGGGAGCCGCTGCCGAACCCTGGCCGCCGGGCCCCGGACCCTCGACGCTGGACGCTGGACCCTCAGCGGCCTTCGTGCTCATCGCTAACAGCTTGTCCAGGGGTAGCAGAGTCAGCTCCCATTTGCCCGGTGCCATATTCGGCGCAACGGTCAAATCGGCGTGGATGGTCGCGAAGCCGTCCATCGCGATCTCGATCTTCCACGCGCCGTCGGCCAGGTTGTCGAAGGTGTAAACGCCGCTCTGATCCGTCACGGTGCTTTGTTTTGTTGCATCGCGCGTCACCGTCACGGTCGCGCCGGGAACGGGCAGCGAGTTGAAAGACACCACGCCGTGAATCTCGGTGGCGGAAGCCAGCCCCGAGAAGGAGAACGCCATGAGGGCGACCAGCAGGCGGAAGATCCGGTGCATTTGCTGTTTTGCCATCAATGTGTTCCAGACTTCCGCCCGTTGCCGGCCCGACGCCGGTTCCGTCCAGCTGAACCGGCGTTCCGGATTCAACGAGTATTGAGACTAATTATCCGACGGCCTATCGATATGATCGATCACGATGACGTCCACCGGGCCTTTTTCGTTCTCCAGTTTCAATCCGAGCTGTTCCTGTAGCGCAGTGAGAATATCAGGACCCGCGGTGTCAGGCGGCGGAGGAGCATCTGCACCTGCGCCACCCGGCCCGGCGCCGGGTCCAGGGCCCATGCGCGGCGGCATGTTCTCCGGGGTGAAATGCAAGCTGAAATCGTAGCTCCCGGTAAGTCCCGTCTTGTCGATGACGGTTCGGCCTACCTGACCGGAGAGCACATGCACCAGCATGTCTACTTGCGCTCCGTGGGCCTCCAGGCCCCCGGGGCTCATCATCAGTTGTGGCATTCTCCGGCCGCCGTTGCCGTCAGTGGGGAGCTCCGACGGCTTCAGTTTCGAACCGCCCTTCGCAACCACGAGCATATAGACAGGCATTTCCCGCGTCTCATGATGAAATTTCAAATTGAATCGCTCTTCCAGCAGCGGTTGCAGCATCGCGAATCGCTCTTCCCGCTTGAGCTTGTCGAGTTTAGGCGCATCCTCGGGGGCGACCTTGGCCTGGACGTCAAACCGATCCGTCTTGGCCCATGCCGGCGCGCCCACGATGCGATCTTCCTCCACGCTGAAGGCCTGGGTAAGCATCAACTGCGGCGTTATGCCCTGCAGGTCTACGCCGTCTGGCAAAAAGCGGAAAAAGAACCTCATCTCGCCGGACTTGGTCGGCTTGATCGAGGCTACCTCGAATTTCGGAATGTCGGCGGGCGCGTCTACAGCCTGCGCCAGCACGGCGGTCTGGGCCGCATGGAAAATTCCGATCGTCGTCGGGGCCGCAATCGCGAGAAAGCCGGCTGCGCCGAGCAGGAACTTCCGGCCCATGCCCAGCCGATGCGCCATGCGTCCGCTCATAATGCGCACGATGCGCTGCTTCAAATCCGATCCGCTCACGCCCGCGGCGCAGGCCAGCGGCGATTCGAGGCAGAATTTGCAGACGCTAACGATGCTCTCCGCATAAGTTTCAGCTTCATTGCCGGATTGGACCACGGCCTCGTCGCAGGCGCGTTCGCGCTCTTCGATCAGTCGCGCGCCGATCCACCACACCGGCGGATAGAACCAGAACAGCGCCTCGACGACCATGTGCAATGCGTAGGTGAGATTGTCGCGGCGCTTCACATGGCACAGCTCGTGAGCGACGATCGCGTTCATCTGCGATTCCGTCAACCGGCCCACGATTCCCTCCGGCAACAGCAGAACCGGCCGAAATACGCCAAAGACGCCCGGCTCCAGCAAAGTCGATGTTGAACGCACCGGCACGTCTCGGACGAATGTCTTAGGCGTTGCGGCGCGTGCAATGGCGCGCATGTGCAGCCATCTGCGCCACCAGCGCGCGACGACGAGCAGCGCGCCGCCGGCCCAAAGGACGAGCAGAAACACCGGCAATCGCTGATTGCCTCGTAAAGCAGCAGCCGGCGAAGCGAAAGCGGCGGTCGTGCTCTGTGAAAACGGCTCGACAACCTGTTCCATCGCCGCAGCTGCGGGTCTCTGGATGGAAATCCTCGTGGCGGGATGGAAGATTGTGCCCACTGCAATCAGCAGCGAGAAGGGAAGCAGGTACTTGCACGAGGCAGCCATCCACAGCCAATAGCGCACCGCGGCACAGTTCTTGCGCAAGGCCAGAGTGAGCAGCCATGCGGCCAGCAACACGGCCGTCGACTGCCAGAGATGATTCACGAGCGCGGCAGCGAACACCTCGGAAGGCGGGATCGAAAACCTCATGATTGCGTCTCCTTGCGCGAGAGTTCTCTCAGCGCTTTTTCTGCCTCTTTCACATCTTGGAGCGAAAGCTTGCCCGATTCGACCAAGTGCGCCATCACCGGCTGCGAGCGGCCCCCGAACAGATCGAGGAGATCGTCGATGAGGCGGCGCTGGGCGGCGTCGCGAGTGAGCGACGCGGTAAAGATGTGGAAGTTACCGACCTTCTTTAAGCGTCGCACCGCGCCCTTATCCTCCATGCGGTAGACCGTGGTCTGGATCGTCGTATACGCGGGCCGGCGTTTGGCCGGAAACGATTCCTGGATTTCGCGAATGGAGGAGTCGCCCTTGGCCCACAGGGACTCCATGATCTGAAATTCGAGCCGTGACAGTTTGGGTGCGGGCAAGGCAGCCTCCTATCGATATAGGAAGAAATACTACATCCGTTTGTTTTCTGTAAAGAGGGATGCGAAAGATTTGTGACGAATGAATTTCCTAGGAAAACATGCCGCTCGGCGCGATGGCCGCTCAGTTCGGCGACGGCTTCTCCACGTGGTCGATGACGATTACGTCGTCGGGAGCCTTGGTGGCTTCCATTTTCAATCCCAATTGCTCCTGGATGGCCGTATACAGCGATGGCGGGGCCTTGGCGTCGTCGGTCGGCGGCGGGACCACGGCTCCAACGCCCCGGAACTGCGCGAACTGCGACTCGTCGGGGGTCCAAAGTAAATGAAAGTCGTAGCGGTCGGTGAGGCCGGTCTGGTCCACTACCGGCCGGTCCATCACCCCGTTCTGCATCCACGTCGCGAAGCCCGCCATGGTCATGTTTCTCACCGTCAGATCTCCCAGCGCCCTGAACCCGAAGCCCGGCAAATCGTTGGGTCCGGCGGAGGTCTTGGTCAACTTCGGTCCGCCGCTGGCAACCGTAATGACGTAGACCGCCAACTCCCGCTTGTCGTGGTGAAACTGCAGCTTGAAACGGTCGGCCAGCAGCTTTTGCACCATCGTTGCGGTCTGCTTCATGCTCGGTTGGCCTTCCGCATCCGGCACGCCGTCGATATCGAACAGCTCGGTGCCGAACCAATCCGGCGCGCCAACGATCTGCTTGGGATGCAGCCCGTAGGCAAAGGCGATCAGATCGTTCATGTTGGTGTTGAACGTGACAAAATGACGTCCCTGGAACGTAAACCCCTTGCCGCCCCGCCGATTGGGATCGCTGGGCTTGATGGTCGCCACCTCGAACGCGGGATTGGCGTCCGCTGCCATCGGCTTTATCGGCTCGGGCATCGGCCACTCCGTATCCGGAGTGGCGCGCTCGAAATTCAGCGGAATCGAGTCGCCCTGCGTAAACGAACCGGTGAGAGCCTTGCCGTCGGCCGACATCTTGCCTTCGTATGCCACGTTGGCGCCGTCGATCGAGTATTTCAGCGTTCCATTTTCAAAGGTGGCCTTGGTGGCCGCGAGGCCTCGCGGGCTCTGGTCGATGCTGTAGAACACCACCTTGAGTGTGCCGTCGGCGTTTTTGGTGATCTTGTTCACGATGCGCAGGTCGCGATTGGCCGCCGGAACGTGCAGCGTGCCCTGCCACGTGCCGGCGATATCCTGCGCGGCAGCCGGCGCCGCGGCCTGCGCGTTGGATTGAGCCTGAGGAGCCGGGACGGCGCCGAAGATCCACGAAGCGAACAAGGCCGCGCAGAGCGCCGCGCCCAGCCATCTCTTTTGCTCGGCCACAAGTCTATTCAACCCACACAGTGTCTTCATGCGGAAAACCTCCTCACGCCAGGCTGCAAGCCTATCCAAGGCTGCCGGGAACGACGATCGCGGATGCCAGAGCAGAATATACCCGCCAAGGGGGATCCAGCCTACCCATGCTCCGGATTTCTAACTGTCCATCGAGCGACCCGTCGCCCGGTGCATTGGAGTTTGTGCGCTCTACCGCGTATCATGGCCGGAAAATGCGTGCGGGGTGGCGGCATGATCGATCCAACGGCTCTCAGCTTTGTTCCTTCCAGGATTCTTGTCCCAATGGACTTCAGTCCCTCATCGCTCACGGCGTTGGGCACGGCGGTGGATCTCGCCTCTCATTTTCGCGCGGCGCTGATTCTGGCGCATGTGGTGCCCGTGTTCGCCACCAGCACTGTGCCGGACTATTTCCCTGAATCCAAATTCCTCGATCACGCGAGAAAGGCAGCCGAGGGGCGTTTCGCCGCTTATCAGATGGAGTTGTCGGCCAAGGGGATCGACGTCAGCTATTGCATCGAGGAAGGCAACAATGTTGCGGGCAACATTCTACGCGTCATTGAGCGCGAGAAGATCGACTTTCTCGTCATCTCGACGCACGGCCTCAGCGGTTGGCACCCGCTCGTTTTCGGCTCGACCGCGGAGAAGATCGTCAAGCTGGCGCGGTGCCCGCTGCTGTTGTTGCGCTCGGCGAAGCAGGATGGCGGGCGGGACGAAGGGTCTCAATGAAAATCCCGTGATCGCACCGGGGCGCTCGTCACGTCGAGCGGGGCAACACGCTCGGCCTTTACGTGAATCACGCCGTCCTGGTTCTGCAGCCTGCCTTCCACAGCCAGAAACCGGCTCCGTGTAATCGTCACTCGCTCGCGCTCGAAGAAATCCGGCGTGATGATCACGTTGGCGATCCCGGTTTCGTCTTCGAGCGAGAGAAAGACAAAACCTTTCGCCGTGCCAGGGCGCTGCCGGGCAATCACGCAGCCGGCGATACGAACGTATCCGTTGTTCTGGCGATCCCACAGCTCCTGCGCGGAGAGAAATCCTTCCCGTCGAAGTTCCTCGCGATGGTAGGCCATGGGATGTGGCCCCGTCGTCAGCCCCGTGCCCGCGTAATCGGCGGCTAGGCGTTCGTCGGTATCCATTCGCTGCAGCGGTGAAGGCTTCGCTGCGCCATCCTCATCGCCGCCGGCACCGCGCAGCAGCGGTCCCACCGGCCTGCCTGCCTGCTCCACCTGCCACAGCGCGTCGCGGCGGTGCTCCACATCGCCGAGCGAGTTCAGCGCGCCGATGTGCGCCAGCGCCACCAATTCTTTGCGATTCAGCTCCGGCACGCGTAGCGCCAGGTCGCCCACGGTGGTAAAGCATCCATGGCGATTCCGCGCGGCGATTAATGCATCCGCCGAAGTCTGCCGCAAACCTTTCGCATAGTTGAAGCCGATGCGCAGCGACTTTGAACCGTCTTGCTCCTCTTCCAGCGTGCACAGCCATTCCGAGCGCTGTACATCGATGGGCCGCACGCGCAGGCCGTGCCGCTGAGCATCTTTAATAAGGACTGCGGGCGAGTAAAAGCCCATGGGCTGGTTGTTGAGCAGCCCGCAGGTGAATGCCGCCAGATAATAAACCTTGAGGAACGCCGAAGCATATGCGATAAGCGCGAAGCTTGCCGCGTGCGACTCGGGAAAGCCGTACATGGCAAACGACGAGATGCTCTGCACAATGTTGTCCTGCGCCTCAATCGTGATCCCGTTGCGCGTCATCCCCGAGCGCAGCCGCCCTTCGAGATCCTTCATCCGTTGCATCGAACGGCGCATTCCCACAGCACGGCGCAGTTCTTCGGCCTCGGCGCCGCTGAAGCTTGCCACCACCATCGCCATGCGCAAAAGCTGTTCCTGAAACAGCGGTACGCCCAGCGTACGCTTGAGCACCGGTTCGAGCGAGGGGTGCGGATACGACACTTCTTCCTTGCCTTGCCGCCGGCGCATGTACGGGTGCATCATTTTGCCCACGATCGGCCCCGGCCGGATGATCGCCACCTGCACGACCAAATCGTAAAACCGCGCCGGCGCATTATGGGGAATCGACGCCATCTGCGCGCGGCTTTCCACCTGAAACATGCCCACGGTGTCGGCCTTGCGCAGCGTCTGGTAGACGCGCGGATCGTCTTCGGGCAATACGGCGATATCGACGCTTTCGCCATAGTGGCGCGGGATCAATTCCATCGAGTCTTTCAGCACCGCCATCATGCCCAGCCCCAGCAGGTCGACCTTGATCAGGCCCATATCGGCGCAGTCTTCCTTGTCCCACTGGATCACCGCGCGCCCGGGCATCGAAGCGCGCTCGATGGGCACCACGCGGTTGAGCATTCCCGCGCAGATCACCATGCCGCCCGAGTGCTGACCCAGATGCCGCGGCAGGTCTTGCATCCGCATGCACAAATTAAGATAGTGCGCAATGCGCGGATGGCGCGCATCGAACCCTGCCTGTGCAAAGTGGCTGGCCATGGTGTCGTTCGCGCCGCGCCACTCCCAGTGCCCCACCAGGCTCGAGAGCCGCGCAAGCTGCTCTTCTTCGAACCCCAGCGCTTTGCCCATTTCGCGCGCCGCCGAACGCCCGCGATAGGTAATTACATTCGCCGTCATCGCCGCGCCCAGCTCGCCGTACTTTTCGTAGATGTGCTGGATCACTTTTTCGCGCTCGTCGCCGGAGGGCAGATCGAGATCGATGTCCGGCCATTCGCCCCGGCTCTCGCTCAAAAAACGCTCGAAGAGCAGCTCCATGCCTACGGGATCGACAGCCGTGATTTCCAGCGCGTAGCATACCGCCGAATTGGCCGCCGACCCGCGCCCCTGCACCAGGATTCCGTGCTGCCGGCAGTGGCGAATGATCTCCCACACGATCAGAAAATATCCAGCGAAGCCCAGTTTGGCGATCAATTCGAGCTCGTGTTTCACCTGCGCGCGCGCCTTGTCGAGCAGATGCTGCTTGGCCGGCCTGTCGTAGCGCCGGCGCACGCCTTCGTCGACGCGCTTAGCCAGAAAACTGTCCATTGTGTCGCCGTCCGGCACCGGATACTGCGGGAACTCGTAGCCAAGATTGTCGAGCGTAAAGGCAAGCCGGTCGCTGACGATGCGTGTGTTGGCAATGGCTTCGGGAAGATCGCGGAAGAGCGCGGCCATCTCCGCAGCCGGCCGCAAAAACCGCGAGGAATTCCTGCCCAGCAAACGCCCGGCTTCATCGAGCGTGGTGTGATGGCGGATGGCCGTGAACACATCGAGCAGTTCGCGGTCCTTTTCGATTGCGTAGCACACGCCGTTTGTAGCAACTACCGGCATGCGTAGCGAGGAAGCGAGACCCAGCAGCGATTGATTGCGGCACTCCTGCTCGCGCAGGCCGGTGCGCTGCAGTTCAAGGAAAACATTGCCTCGTCCATAGATCGCGGCCAGCCGGTCGGCGATGCTGCGCGACTCGTCTACGCCGTTGCGCGCAAAAGTCGCGGCCAGCGGGCCTTCGTCGCCGCCGGTCAAGCAGATCAGGCCCGCGGAAAACTCCTCGAGATCGTCAAGCGTTGCCGCGCCATCGGCCTTGGTCGCCTCGCGCATCTTGAAGCGCGTGACCAGCTGGCACAAGTTCCGATATCCGGTCTGCGATGCGCACAACAGCAGCACTCGCGGCGGCTCAGCAGGGAACTGATGCGGCAGCCATGCCGGCGGCGCGAGCCGGTCGCCGAAAGACGAGACGGCGATCTCAGCGCCGATGTGGGCTTTGACGCCGATTCGTTTTGCCGTCGTGTGAAATCGTGCCGCTCCGTACACGCCATTGCGATCGGCCAGCGCGATCGCCGGCATATTCAGTTCGGCCGCGCGCTCCGCCATCTCTTCCGGCTGCGAAGCGCCTTCGAGAAAGCTGAAGGCGCTGGCCGCGTGCAGCTCGATGTAATCGGCGTCGTGTGCGCCGGAGCGCGATGCGATCTCGAATCCCCGCCAGCCCTGCGGCACGAAATCATCGTTTGGATGGCAAACCGGCGTCCCCGGTGATCGGCTATTCGGTACTCTGCGCTCTACAGCAGTTTCGTTCAAGGTAGGTCCGGGCTTCAGCCCGGACAAAAGCGAAGTGTCAAGGCGCGATTTCAGTCGTGCCGTTGATGTCGCAAAATGAACCGGGGCTTTAGCTCCTGACGACCTCTTTTCGACGGGCTCAATCATACATCGCCTCGAGCCGCCACTGATCCCGCGCACAATCTCTCACCAGCAGACACACTAGCGTCGCGCCGTCTACTTCTGCCAGCACATCCCACTCTTCCGCATCCCAGCTTTCCTCGCTCCACCAGCAGCCGCTCGTTTTCCACGGCCCATACGCCGCTTCAATCTCAAATCTCTTCTCACGATCGCGAAACGCCGCCGGCTTTTCGTCGCGCAGCACCACACGCACCGGCAGCGGCGGCCGCATCCTCCGCAGCGCTATGCGCGGCCTGTCCGTCTTCGCCGCACCGGAAGCACCGACCGCCGAAAAACCCTCCATGCGAAACGCTCCTGGCCGATGCGTATCTTCGAGCGCCGGCGAGCCCACGCGGTATTCGCCGGCAATCGCCTTCAGCCGCGCAATCGTCACGTCCAGCCGCGAGGGCTCGGGCGTTTGCGGAGCGAATAGCCCAAGCTGGACTTTGCTCGATTGCCCCGCCTGCGCGGTCAGCGCGAGCGAAACCACCGCGGCACTCGGAGGATGAGCTGCAATCTCTAGTTGCAGCAGCTTGAGCAGAAATTTACGATCGGCCGTGGGCAGCGCCGGCCGTATCGCGCTCTCCTGTACGCGCCCGCCCTCGAGTGCCATGCGAAGCGTGAGCGATGCCAACGACAGCGCTCTTGCCGCCGCGCGCGCCACCAGGCAATCGATCATCCGCGCCGCGACAAAGAGCAGGGAATCGGCCTGGTCGACCGGCGTTTCGAAGTCGCAGAACTCTTCCAGCGCGAACTTGGGCTCGATGGGTTGAAACGCGTGCGGCAGTTCGCCGCGAGCCAGCGCGCGATATTGCAAGGCGCGCTGGCCCATCCGCGTCACCAGATCTACTTCGTTCAGCGCGGCCAACTCGCCCAGCGTGCGAATGCCCCAGATGGCGAACGTTCGCGCGTCGTCTTCCTCGAGATGCAGCGCGCCGACTGGCAGCTTCGCCAACGCCGCGGCTTCTTCGCCGGCAGAAATCAGGGCGATTCCGGTCGAACTCGCGGCCTTCAACCGCGTCGCATGAAAGTTCGCGCCGATCGCGATCGAAGCGCGAAATCCGGCCGCATGAAGCGCTTCGCGCAACCTGTGGGCCAGCGTCTGCGGCGGGCCGAAGAGTCGCTCGGTGCCGGCAATGTCGAGCACGCAGGCGCAGGCCGCCTCAGGCCATGTGCCGGTCCTCGCGTCTTCAATGCGCGGAGAAAAATTCGCCGCGCACTCGATCAGCACGCGGTGCGCCGCAGCTTCGCTCTCGTGCGAACGCAGCGACAATCTCAGTTGCGGAATGCCTTCGGCTTCGAGCTTCGTCATGCCGCATTCGGCGCCGGCCAGCCGCGCCGCCCTGTTTATCGAGCAGACAACCTGCTGCGGCGGTTTGCCGTCGAGCACACCTACGGGCACGGACCTCAGCTCGGGATGCAGGCGCAGCAGTGTCTGTACGGGAAACTCCGCGGCATAAACACAGGCATACAGAGGGATGCTCATGCGCGTTTCTCCCTATCCCACGCGCCGGCTGCCGACCATGTCGACACAGGCGGCTTGCGCCGATCCGGACTCGATTCACAGAACGGCGATTCTGGCGCATCAGACAGCCTCGGCGCGAAAGATAAAGTCTTCGCCGGGGCATCTTCTGCATCGGCATATCCGAGCTTTTGCGCAGCGCCGGAGCGGGACGTAAAGGCGTACAGGTTCCCGCATGCAGGGACCGGGGTTTCAGCTGAAGAATCGCTTTCACTTTTTCTCTGAAATCCATGTTCCAGTTCTCCGCCGCCCCATCCACGCGCCCGTTCACGCCGAACCTCATAGCGAATACCGGACAGCACGGTCTCAGTGTCTGAATTCGCACGCACCAACTTGCACTCCAGCACAACGTCCGCGCTTGACTGCGCGCACGCCCTCTGCCCGATCACCACCAGCGAGCACTGTGTGCGTTGCGCCGCCTGCCGGAAACGAAACCACGTTGCCAGCGGAATGCGCCGCGCATACTCTGCTGCCATTCCGCCCATATCGAGCACGATCGCCGCAAACCCGCCTGCCTGCAGCAACAGATCGGTCGCGCGCAAAGCCTGGTCGAGCCGCGCCCACGGCTTTCCATCTTTCTTCTGCCCAATCCGTTCGCCGCTGCACCTCACCCACAGCAACTGTTTCATGCACACGCCGTTGGCGGCGGCCGACTCTGCATCGAGCGCATCCTGCACGTCGACCCACGCGCATACGTGGCCCACCTGCATGCGCCGCCCAAGAAACTTGAGTGCCAGGCTGGTGCGCCCCGAGCACTCCGGTCCCGTTACTTCGCTGATGGCGCCAATCGGCAATCCGCCTTCGAGCAACTTGTCCACTTCGGCAATCCCGGTCGGAGCCGTTTCGCGAAGCGCCTGCGGAGCCGGCGACAACGCGGCGGGAAAGCGGCGCTCGAGAGCCTGCTCGATCTGCATGCGAAGTAAGGCGGCTGAAGGCATGGCTTTCTCTAGTTTCGCTTTTTCTTCGCTATCATCGCTCTCTTACTACGCGCTTGTCAAAGGGCAATTGTATCCTTCCGTAAGTCTTGTATTTTCTGAGAAATAATGGGGAAGATGTCATCTCGATCTTTAAGCGCCTATGTACCATGGTTGAGTACCGAGGAGGATTTCGAGTGAAGCTCTACCGCACTACGGGCGGTTGTTTCGTCGAGCACAACAACCACCATTACCTCATCCTGAATCATTCCTGGGACGACCTGGTCGCTCACGCCGACCTGCACGACTTCCTCGCTCGCCTCATCGCAGAAGAGCCGCCCCATCTCGGCTTCAAGTACGAAGACCTGCTGGCGCCCATCGGCAGCCAGGAGGTGTGGGCTGCTGGCGTGACCTACCATCGCAGCCGTGGGGCGCGCATGGAAGAATCGAAAGACTCCGGCGGCGGCAGCTTTTACGACCGCGTCTATTCGGCCGAACGCCCCGAGCTTTTCTTCAAATCCACGCCCAGTCGCACCGTTGGCCACGGCGGCAAGGTGCGTATTCGCACTGACGCGCACTGGTCCGTTCCCGAGCCCGAGCTCACGCTGCTCATCAACTCCTCCGGCAAAATCCTCGGCTGCACCATCGGCAACGACATGAGCTCTCGCGACATCGAAGGCGAGAACCCGCTTTATCTGCCCCAGGCCAAGGTGTACACCGGCAGTTGCGCCCTCGGTCCCGGCGTCTTGCTCAGCTCTGACCCGCTGCCGTCCTCCACTGAAATCGTCTTGGAGATCCTGCGCGCCGGCCGCACCGAGTTCTCCGGCTCGGTTGCCCTCACCGAGCTCAAGCGCCCGCTTCAGACTCTCGTCGACTATCTCTTCCGCGACAACTCGCTCCCTTCAGGCTGCTATCTGATGACCGGCACCGGCATCGTCCCGCCCTCGAGCTTCACTCTCAATCGCGGCGACACCATCCGCATCACCATCGAACCCATTGGCACCCTCGAGAACGACGTGGCATAAGCTGCATAGGGTCATGCGTTGCTAAACTCTTCAAGCGGAGGCCATGATGGCAAACACTTTCGGGGCCGATATCCTCATTCAGTCGGAAAACCCGGCAAAGGCCGCGCGCTTCTACGTCGAGCAGCTCGGATTCGAGATAACCGACGACAATCCGAAGATGATCGGCCTGCGCGGCAAACACATCAACCTGTTCATCGAGCCCGGTCCGCCTCTCGGCCCCGTTCTCGAGGTCACCGTCGACAGCGTATCCGACGCCACGCTCCGGTTGGTCAAGCACGGCTGCGAGATTGTAAAAGACGAGCCGGATGTTCCCCGCTGTTATGTTCGGGATCCAAACGGTCTCATTTACAACCTGACCACCTGAACGCAATGCTGCCGCGTGCCCAATCGGCTTTCCCGCGACGAGAGCGAATCGTCACTGGACTTCAACGCTATGCACGGCCCAAGCCGCCATCGTGAACGATAATGAACTCGCACGCTCGTTCGTGGCTTGCCGTATCCACAGCATCCAGCTTCAACCGGCTCCATCGCTCTTCAGGGAGAGTTTCATGCGTTCGCTTGGCTTAGGAGTTCTCGTCTTCATCGCTGTTCTACTCACTGGCCTCTCGGTGATTGGCCCAGTGGCGGCGCATCCAACCGGATCGGCCACGGATTTGGCCGCGGCCGGCGCGGCATGTCCCAGCGACGACAGCGGGCTGAAACTACCGCCCGGTTTCTGCGCCACCATCTTTGCCGACGACATCGGCCACGCCCGTCATCTTGTGGTCTCTCCGAATGGCATTGTCTATGTGAACACCTGGTCGGGCGCATACTACCCGCCGAACGAACCGACGCATGAAGGCGGATTTCTCGTCGCGCTCGAGGACAAGACGGGCTCGGGCAAAGCGGATGTAATCGAGCGCTTCGGCGAGACCGCCCAGACCGGAGGAGCCGGCGGCACCGGCATCGGCCTGTACAACGGTTCGATCTACGCGGAGATCAACGATCGCATCGTGCGCTACGCTTTGCCCGCGGGCGCCATCGTGCCTTCAGGGTCCGAGGTGACCGTGGTCTCGGGGCTGCCCCTGGGAGGCGACCACCCCATGCACCCGTTCTACATCGGCTCGGACGGAATGCTCTACGTCGATGTGGGCACGGCGACGAATGCCTGCCAGCTCCAGAACCGCACTCTGCACTCTCCTGGCGCGCAGCCGTGCACCGAACTCGAGACCCGAGGCGGCATCTGGCGGTTCGACGCCAAGAAGACCGATCAGAAGTTCTCGCCCGCGGACCGTTACGCTACGGGAATCCGCAACGCCGAAGGCTTCGGAGTCGACACCGCAGGGCGCCGCGTCTATATCACGCAGCATGGACGCGACCAGCTCCATGCCAACTGGCCTGAGATCTACAAGCCCGAGGAAGAAGCGACTTTGCCTTCCGAAGAAGTCCTGCTCCTCAAGCAGGGCGGCGACTACGGCTGGCCGGAGTGCTACTACGATCCGTTCCAAAGCAAGCTGGTTCTGGCGCCGGAGTACGGAGGCGACGGTCACAAGGCCGGCGTGTGCGCGAGCAAGGTCGCTCCCGTTGCCGCCTTTCCCGCGCACTGGGCGCCGAACGCGATGGTTTTCTACAACCGGAAGCAATTTCCCGCTCGCTATCGGGATGGCGTCTTCATCGCGTTCCATGGATCGTGGGATCGCGCCCCCTATGCGCAAGGTGGCTACAATGTCGTCTTCCAGTCCTTCGCGACTGGCAAGTCTGCGGGCCGGTGCGAGGTCTTCGCGGATGGTTTTGCTGGAGGCGTCGTAACTCCCGAGGGCGCCGTTCATCGTCCCTCCGGCGTCGCGGTCGGACCCGATGGATCGCTCTTTGTCTCCGACGACATTCGCGGCCGCATCTACAAGATCACCTATACGGGCGCGGGCGGCGCGGATACCGGAGACGCGGGGACGAGTCCCTGCCCTAGCTTGACGGCGCCCGCCGGCGAGATCGTCCGCGCCGAAGCCAAGCCGCCCGAAGGCACTCATCCCGACGCCGGCTCGGCGGCGCTTCCAGTCCCTGCCGGTGCGACGCAGGATATGGTTGCGCAGGGCAATCGCGTCTTTCACGGCGAGGAAGCCGATGCCATGTGCACCGCTTGCCACGGCGAGAACGGCTCGGGATCCCCGCTGGGCCCCGACTTGACAAAGAACAAGTGGCTATGGAGCGACGGCAGTTGGGCGGGCCTCACGAAGACGATCACCGATGGCGTGCTGCATCCGAAGCAGTATCGTGGAGCCATGCCGGCCATGGGAGGGTCCCAACTGACGCCGGAGCAAACCTCTGACGTAGCCGCGTACGTCTGGGCGATCAGCCATAAGCCGTGAGTCCGGCTTGCCGCTGCTGTAGCACTTCGCGCACACGAAACACGCAACCAGCCCGATCTCCATCCAGCTTCGCGGGCAAGCGCTCGTCCCGCTACAGAAGGTACGGGATGAGAGCGGCCACTCGACGCGAATACGCCTCATAGGATGTGCCGAATTGTTCACGCATCCATCGTTCCTCGAGCCGGAGCTTAGCGAACAGAGCAATGAAGATCAAGCAAAACGCCAGAACTCCCCTCAGTTGTGCATCGGCAATGGCAGTGCCGACGAACCCGGTGA
>JASHTH010000423.1 GCA_030040655.1 Acidobacteriaceae bacterium
TCGATGTTCAGCACGCGATCGAGCACCGCTCCGGCCTGCGTAACCACCACCGCCAGCACGCGGCCCTGCGAGAGCCGCGAAAAATGAATGTGCTCGAGCACCTGGTCGGCGGCGGAACGGGCCAGCGCCACGCCCAGGCCGCTGGAGATCAGCGCCAACACGTGCGAGGTGCGCTCCAGGTACTCATTGGAACTGGAAACGCCGGTGTACCCATCCTCGATGAGTTCGCGCTGGGCTTCGCTGA
Organism: Acidobacteriaceae bacterium; assembly: GCA_030040655.1. Taxonomy (GTDB): domain Bacteria; phylum Acidobacteriota; class Terriglobia; order Terriglobales; family Acidobacteriaceae; genus Telmatobacter. The sequence goes on from JASHTH010000423.1 coordinate 245, forward strand.
GCTCGGCGGCGGCCGAATCCATGGCGACGAGAGCCGAAGCGGCTGCGGGTGAAGGCGATCCCAGGCGCGGCTGCGTAATTTGCTCCACGTAATAGCGGAAGGCCGCGGCGGTGGGCACGCCTCCGGCGGAGGTATGCGGCTGCTCGAGCAGGCCGGCCTCGCGCAGCGAAACCATGACGTTGCGCAGCGTGGCCGAGCTCAAGCCCTCGCGGTTCTCAAAAAAACGCGCAACCGCCTGTGAGGCCACCGGTTCGCCGGTGGCGATATACAGCTCAATGATCGCCGTGAGCACCAGCCGCTCCCGCGGACTGATGCGCGCCTCAGGCATTCTGGCAGTGCTCCCCATCGGAAGATCCAAGCGCCGGCCAAACCCCGAAACGAGGCCGGCGCCGCTCCGGCCATCCATGGGATAAGCGCCTTGTTATCTAGCGTTTATTCCCGAAAATGGCGGCATTTCTCCTCGTTAATTCTAGGGAAGTGCGATTGGCACTGTCAAGGTGCTCGGTTAGGGCTGGTTGTAGTAGCCGCTGCGGGTGCGCGCCGTAAGTCCGGGCTTGTCGATTTCCACTCTGAGATCGTGGTACTCGTCGCCGTGGCCGGCGTGAGGAGGGTCGAACGAGATGCGATAAAAAGCATCGGCGCCGGCGATGCAGCGATCGATCTGCCCGACCAGGTCGTTGTCGGGGCCGAGCACGAGCCCGCCGCTCTGTATGGCGAGTACTTTGAGCGAGAGATTGCCGCTGTCGGCGCGGCTGGCCGAAGTTACTCCCTTCAGATAGCTCTGATAAGTGAGATTGTTAGTTCCGCTTGAGGTGGCATCGGCGGGCGATACGCTGTCGAGCACGATGCGCGATTCTCTCAGGTCGCGGGAGAGCGAGACGATCGCGTCGAAATAGCGGTGCTGGTCTTTCTCGGTGGAGGTGAAGTTGGCGGAGTCGAGCAGAGGCCAGCCGGGGCCGGCCCAGATGAGCAGCTTGCGGCCGGGCTTCTTGGTCATGTTCTGGGCGATGTAGGCCAGCTCGCGGATGGAGAGCTGGAAGCGCTCGAGAAGTCCCTCGCCGGCCTGGGCCGAGTCGATGGTGCGTATGCCGCCCTGGATCGGGTCGAGCACGCCGGCCAAGGCATTGCCGTCGGTCGAAGGCCGGGGCTGGACGCGCAGCCCGGCGTCGGAGAACAGAAACAGCGATACGGGATGAGCGAGATGGCCGCCCTTCCGAAGAAGGAACTTCCTTAGCTCCGATCGCACGAAGGCGACCTGCTGGAAGGACAGATTGGCGGTGTCGATGAGGAGGATCGCTTCAACCGGCGGATCGGGCTTGACGGCGATGCCGTCGAATGAGCGAAACGAGAGGATCTTGCGCGGCTGATTGTTGTCGAGGAGGGTGAAGTCCCAGGGCTGCAGGCCGGTCACCGGATTGCCGGTTGCGTCGGTGACAGCGACATCAAGGTGAATTCGGCCTTCGGCGGCGATCGGCGAAGGCTTGGGCGCATTAGCCGGCGGACGAGGGACGAGAACCGGATCGGGCGGCGAAGGAGTCCTTGGTGCGGGCGAAGCGCCGGCCTGTTGCGCGCAGCCGGGAAGAGCGGCGAAGAGCAGAAACGACGCGGCAAGAACAGAAGCGAAGGTTGAGCCCACGCGTTTACCTCGAAGATGAGCAGCGCGCCTTGCCTGGCAAGGCCATAATAAATGTGGACGGCGGATGACCGCCGGCAGTTATGGTTTCGGCCTGAGGATGCCTGCATTGACGGGAAGTCGCATGCCAACTCTGTGTGGGCTCATCTTGGCGCTTTTGCCGCTTCCGTTGATGCCCGCTGCGATCGCGCAGAGCGCGACGGCGCCTGCCGCGGCTTCGACGGACTCCGACTCTGCCTGGCGTCAGAGCCTGATCGCGTGGCGCGCGCAGCGGGAGAAAGAGATTGCCGCTTCCGACGGATGGCTCACCCTGATCGGGATGGATTGGCTCAAGCCCGGCGTGAATCTGGTCGGCACGGCGGTCGATTGCGGAATTCGCGTACAGGCGCAGGCTCCCGAGCACATCGGCCTGCTGACTGTGAGCGGAAACACGGTGCAACTGCTGGCCCCGTCGGGCGGCTTTCCCGAGGGCCTCACCGTGGATGGCGCACTCGCCCGCGAAGGCCCGCTTACGATCGACGGTGCAAAGCCTTCGACGATCGCATGGCACGGGCTGAGCATGATGGTGCTCGATCGCGGCGGGCGATACGCGCTGCGCATCAAAGACGCCGATACGCCGGCGCGAAGCAGCTTTCACGGCCTCAAATGGTACGATCCGGATCCGCGATTTCGCGTAACGGCGCAATGGACTCCGTTTTACCCGGCGAAGGTCGAAAAGATTCCCACCGTGCTGGGGACCACTCTCGATCTGCCGTCGCCCGGCTACGCCGCGTTCGTTCTCGATGGGCAACCCTATCGCCTGCAGCCGGTGATCGAAGCCGGCGACGAGCGCGAGCTCTTCTTCATCCTGCGCGACCGGACCAGCGAGACCACGACTTACAGCACCGGCCGCTATCTTCACGCCGAGCTGCCCGATCATGGACTCGATCAGCCGGGAAAAGTGGTTCTCGATTTCAACCTGCTTTACAATCCGCCCTGCGCGTACACCACTTTTGCCACTTGCCCGCTGCCTCCGGAGGAAAACCGGTTGCTGGTTTCGATTCCGGCAGGCGAA
>JASHTH010000424.1 GCA_030040655.1 Acidobacteriaceae bacterium
CCACAACCATCTCCTATTGGATTATCACGGCGCTTTTCTGCCTGGAGATGAGCTTCACCGCGTACTACGAGCTGGCGATGCTGCCGCAGGCGGCGCAGGCGTTCGCGCGTCTCGGCTTCCTCGCCGACTCCTTCCGCGTGGAGCTCTCGTGGGCCAAGGTCGTGGGCGTGCTCGCACTGCTGGTCCCAATGGTTCCCGCGCGGCTGAAGGAATGGGCCTACGCAGGTTTCGCCATCAATCTCGTTTCGGCGCTCATCGCGCACCTTTCGATCCACGACAAGCCGCAGGCGCTGGCGCCGTCGACGATCACCAGCGTGCTTTGGGCGCTTTCCTATTACTTCTGGCGCCGCCTGCGGGCTGCGAAAGCAAATTGAAGCAAGCGACGAGGGAAGACGATGACTGAGAGCAAACCTGCAAAAAAGGGCGCCAAAAACTCTGCCGGAAGCACAGCGTCTGCTAAGGCATCGACGCGGTTTTCGGACGAAGAACGAGCCGCAATGCGGGAGCGCGCCCAGGAGCTGAAGACGGCGGCGCGGCGCGGCTCGCGCGGGAACAAAGAAGACGCAGAAAGCGCCGTGCTCGAGAAGATCGCCGCGATGGCTGTGCCGGACCGCGCCATCGGCGAGCGGCTCCACGCGATCGTCAAGGCCAACGCGCCAACCCTCTCGCCGAAACTCTGGTACGGCATGCCCGCGTATGCCAATGAGGATGGCGACGTCGTCTGCTTCTTCCAAGACGCGCAGAAGTTCAAGGCGAGGTACGCAACGCTCGGATTCAGCGACAAGGCGCGGCTGGATGAGAACCAGATGTGGCCGACCTCCTTTGCGCTGAAGGAACTGAGTGCCGCCGAAGAGACGCAGATCGGCGCGCTGGTGAAGAAAGCGGTGAGTTGAAGCGGAGCTCGCTCAAGTGGCCGGACGGGTGAGAGCGCGTCGACGTCCGCGAAACAAGCCGGGTTGCCCCACCCTTCTCGCCCGGTGTTGGCGAAAGGGCGGGATCGCGGCGGCTCAAGACTCATGGATTGAACGGATCGCAAACATCGCACCAACCACGATCGCGGAGGCGACTATGAACAAAACTCTCTGGACATTGCAAGTGATGTGGGGGGTCTTCTTCAGCTTTACCGGCTTTGGCAAAATCATGTGTTACCGGCCGGACGTGTGGAACATGACGCTCCATCAGCCCGTGCCTTGGTTCCACGCCGTGCCGCAGGGCCTGTTCGTCTTCATCGGGCTCTGCGAGTTTCTTGGCGGCGTTGGCCTGATCGTGCCGGCGATGACCGGAGTGAAGCCGAAACTTACGCCATGGGCCGCGGTTGGCCTGGCGGCGGTTATGCTGCTCGCGGCCCTCTTTCACATCGTGCGCGCGGAATACAGCTTCTTCCTGCCGGGAAACCTGCTGCTCGCCGGAGGCGCCGCGTGCATTGCCTACGGGCGTTTTGTGCGGCCCACCGCGCCCGCGCCGATCAACGCCTTCCGCATGGTCACAGGGTCCGCGGTCTTCGTGGCGCTGGCTCTCGCCGGCTTTGTGCCGATCTGGTTGCAGTTGACCCACGCGCACTGACGGCCGTTTGGACCATGTATGCAGCAAACTTCCAAGCGAAGGAGACCAAGGGCTCATGGCCGTTAATCAACGCACGATCCTTCGCTGGATTCATATCGTCTTCAGCATTCCGATCGTCGGTTACTTCCTCAGCCCGGTCGAGAAGATTCCAGCCTGCAGTCCACCAACCCGGTATGTCTTCTTTCCCCTGATGGCTTTTACGGAATTGTGGATGTGGAGGGGCCATGTCGTGAGGCGGCTGTTTGCGAGATGACCGGCGCGACAATGCGCTGCCTCGGCGATCTGCTCGCCGGCGGGAAACCGCATCTCCCCTTGTTTTGACGACAATGGATTCCGGAAGCTGGACACCTGGAGAGCCACCTCGGTTGAACGGAGTTGCTTCGCCAGCAACAACTGTCTACACTTGGCACAGCAAACCCTGTTGGGGAGCCTTCGGAGAGAAGCGGTGCAAATTGAAATCAAGAATTTTCGGGCGATACATGAGCAGACGGTAGAGCTCGCTCCTATCACTGTTGTTTACGGGCCCAACGGCGCTGGTAAATCCAGCCTGCTTTACTCGCTGCTGACTCTGAAGAACGTCATTTTGAATTCCAATCAAACTTCCAGTGGCTTCTTCAACTATGTGTTTGCGAGCCTGGGCTCCTTTGATGCGGTAGTATTCAACCACCATTCATCGAGCAACATTGAACTTTCGCTGATGCTCGAACGAGATGGAATGACGGTGCGGCACGGTGTCAGCTTCAGCGAGAAACAGGGCATCCTAAGGCTTGCCTCTCACAGCGGGGCGGACCTCACCTTCTCTACTGAATTGCCGGTCGCATTTCCTTATGCAGGAAACCAGCAGACACCTAGTCCACTGTCTTATAGGGAAGAAAAGTTCACCCTTACCTGGAACGGCATCACAGCCCAGGTACAGCCAGACACCCAGAGTTCCACCGAGGCGCTGCAGGTGGCCTCCCGCTTAGCGGCTGCTTTCAACGGTCCTGCTGAGATCTTGCGGAGAACCACAATCGTTCCTTTGAAAAGAGGTTTTTCCAAGCCCTTCTATCAGACCCAGCCTCTGTCACCCCTGCTTGTTAACGAAGATGAGGTTGCGACCTTTATCTCCCAGGAGAAGTACCTTATCTCGAAGGTCAGCTTTTACCTTGAAAAGATCTTGGAGCGAGATTTTAGGGTCAACGTTCAGCCCGGAACCGCGATTTTTTCCCTTGACGCTACGGACAAGAGAACGGGAATTGCAACTGAACTCGTAAACGAAGGTTTCGGTGTCAATCAAATGGTGTACTTCCTGATAAAGGCACTTAATAAGGATGCCGAATGGACCTGCGTTGAAGAGCCTGAGATACATTTGCATCCCAAAGCCGTTCGCAGGTTCGCGAGGGTGCTAGGAGAATTGGTCTCAGACGAATCAAAACGTTTTCTCGTCTCCACCCATAGCGAACCTTTTGTCGCCGCGTTACTTGCGATGGTCGCGGAAGGCCGAATAAGCCAGGAGCAGGTCGCACTCTATATGGTGCGCAAGGAGTGGAAAAAGGCGCGCTTTGATCGTCAAACCGTCCACTCCAATGGCCAAATAGAAGGGGGACTCGCCTCATTCATGGAAGGCGAAATAGAAGACCTCAAAAGTCTTCTAGCTGCCAGCCAATGAACTATCCTAAGACTCGTGCCCATCGTCTTAAACGAGTGGATTATCCACGACCTTGCTGGCGACGGCGGACCCGGCCCTCAGCGAGAGTCGGCGAGCTTTCTCCAATCCTTGCGTGAGAGCGCTCAGATACTCGTTGTTTTACGGCAGAGCCCCTGGATGGCGAAGGCCTTTCGCCTGATGAAAGTGGAAACACCTACGGTTCGTATCTTGAGCCAGATCTTGCATCTCGCGATCCTGATAGACCCGTTGAAGTGCCGGTTCCTGGAACCGGAAGAGATTCAGCCACTGCCCGAGGAACTCGCAATGGAGGTACCGACAGATGATGTATACCTGTTTCAAGCTGCTCTGGCCGGGCATGCCGAAATTATTGTCACATCTGATCTGAGGTTGATTGGCCGTGTGACAAGCGCATCCAGGTTCGGGATTCGGCTGATGGGGAAGGAAGAATTCTTGCAGCTTCAATGCTGAGAACCACTCTGCGTGATGAAGGGTAGATCCTCTGCAAAGCTGGACGGCGAGGAACAATACTGCACCAATTCCTCGAACAGCCATCGAACCCGAAGAGATTTCCCCTTGCGAGTGTTGCAAGCTCCGCCCAGCGTGGCGAAAATAGCTGGAAGAGTTGGAGCTGACCATGAAAAAGCTCGTCGGGGCGGAATCCGCCTCAGATTTCATGGACGCGAAGATCAACGAACTGGGTGACTGGCGCGGGAAGATGCTCGCCAAGGTGCGCGCCATCCTCCATAAGGCAGACCCCGAGATCGTGGAAGAGGTGAAGTGGATGGGTACTCCCGTTTGGTCCCACGCCGGCATCGTCTGCACGGGCGAGACCTACAAGAACCACGTCAAATTGACGTTTGCCAAGGGAGCTTCTTTGCCGGACCCTTCTCGTCTCTTCAATTCCAGCCTCGACGGGAATGTGCGGCGCGCCATCGACCTCCACGAAGACGACAAAGTCGACGAGACTGCCCTGAAGGATCTCATCCGCGCTGCCGTGGCGCACAATATCCTGCGCAAAAGTAGAGGCAAGAGCCGCTCCGCATCGCAGGCTTCAAGGTCGGGATTTGCAGCCCAGGAGCGATGAATTCGCCGCGGGGAACCCGGGACAATCGACGGACCAAGACCGGGCCGGGCGTCTACCCCACGGATCAAGAGAAGATACAGTTATTTCCTAAAACTGTCTACGGCGTTTTCGGGAATTGTGTGAGTTTTCTGACGTGTTACAAGCTCTTCGCTCCACGGTGGTCGCGCCGACTTAGCGTCATAGCTTCGCCCTGCAGTGTTTCCTAAAACGCTATAGAAGCGCGCGGTGCTCCAGGCTCCATCGCTTCAGCTCCATATAGACGCCGCGAAGGTCCTTCGCCGCTTCGGTCTGGCGGTACTCGGTGCGCGGCGGAACCTCGGGATACACGGTCCGGTGTACGAGTCCCGCCGACTCCAGTTCCCTCAGCTGCAGGGTCAGCGTGCGCTGCGAAATGCCGGGAATCGCGCGCTGCAGTTCTCCGAAACGGCAAACGCCGGCCTGTCCCAGCCGCCACAGGATCAAGACCTTCCATTTCCCCGTCAGAATTCCGAGCGCTTTTTCGACCAGGCGCGCGGCGGTCTCCGCGTCCGGCTGCGCCATGCTGCCTTTCGTATCCATCTCGATAGTATGTGCAGAGAATGTGCCTACTTGTCATTCTTCAATCTTCGCGTGATTCTGCATCCAGACTTCGCAGCTCCGACTGCGGATGGGGAAGGGGATCGATTGACGAGGCAAATTCTTTATTGGACGGCTACATTGCTGCTGGCGACATGGCTTCTCGCCGGCGGAACATTCGACCTCGCGCGTGCGAGGGCGGCGGTTGATATTCTGAAGACGCTGGGTTATCCCGAGTATCTCTGCACGATTCTCGGCTTGTGCAAAGTCCTGGCGGTAATGGCGCTGCTTGATCCCCGGACACGGCTGCTGCGCGAATGGGCCTACGCGGGAATCACGTTTGATGGCTTGGGCGCATTTGTCTCTCATTTGGCGGTGAGGGATGGCCTGACGGCGACTGCGGCGCCGCTCCTGATGTTGTTTTTCGCTGCCGCCAGCTATGGGCTGCGTCCGCCGAACCTGAGGA
>JASHTH010000425.1 GCA_030040655.1 Acidobacteriaceae bacterium
GCGCAATTCGTCGCGGCGCTCGAGGCCCGTGCAGATGGCTGCGGCAGCCGCCGCTATATCGGAAGGGTCGATCAGAATCGCGGCTTCCCCCGCGACTTCGGACATTGGCGGGCGGCCCGTCGTAATCACCGGGCAGCCGCAGGCCTGCGCCTCGAGGATCGGCCACCCAAACCCCTCCTCGAGCGAGGGGTAGAGCAACGCCGCGGCATGACTATAGAGCGTCTGAAGATCTTCGTTCGCCAACTCTCCGGCTTCGATGACACGATCGGCCACTCCCTCTTCGCGCACCTCGGCCCGCAAGCCAGGAGTCCAGGATTTGCCCGCGAGGATGAGTTTTGCCGAAGCAAATTCGCCGTGCCAGATCAATTGCGCAAAGATGCGCACCGCGCCGGCGCGATTTTTGTACCACTGGTTGCCGCCGACGTGCAGCAGAAACCGCTCGCCGGGCTTGAGCCCCATTCTGTCGCAAAGGCCTTCGGGCATCTCGGCAACGGGCGAGTAGTTCCACGTGAGAGCGTTGGGGATGACGCGAACCATCGCGCCGGTTTCTCCGGTGAGGGCTTTCAAATCGGCTGCAGTCTTGGCGGAGACGCAGGTGATGTGCCGCGCTCTCCGCAAGCCGACGAGGATCCACTTCTGCAGCTGCCGGCCTGACCAGCCGGTGGGATGATCGGGAAAGTCGCCGCGCGCCGAACGGATGGCCAGCACGTCATGGCAAGTGATGAGGTTCGGAGTGCGACGCACCGGACGCAGATACATCGAGTTCGAATGATCGAGAATGTGGACGAGATCCCGCCCTCTTGCCATGCGGCGCAGACGCGGCGGGAAAAGGATGAATTTGTCGAGATAGCCGAGATACTTGCTCAGTCCGGCATGCCGCGAGAGCCGCGAGAAGAACGGTTCCGGTCTGGCAATCAGCACATTGTGGCCGCGCTCGATCAACACCCACCCAAGCCAGGCCGCATATCGGCGCATGCTCTGCTGGCCGTCGAGCTCGTAGTTCGCCACCAGGAGGATGCGCATGGCCTCAGCATATACTTCGCCATGCGCCAACGCATTGAGCGCGAAGCACGGCCCGGCGGATGGATTCATCGATCCAGCACGCGGGCTACGGCCGCCTCCATCTCCGCAATGGGAATCGCGGTCATGCAGCGGCGCGCTTCGGTCACGCAGGTTTCCAGGTTGCAGCCGTAGCAACTGGTCCGGTGATAGAGAACCAGGTGGTCGCGTCCGTACGGATACCCAATGCCGGGCAGGCTGCGCGCCGAAAAGGCGATTACACAAGGGACGCCGACAGACGCCGCCAGATGCATGAACGCGGAATCGGCGCCGAGAAAGACCTTGGCGTACTCGAGCGCCGCGGCCGACTCGCGTGGCGTCAGCTTGCCGCACAGGTTCACCCGGGGCCCCGTCCAATTCCAACCGATATAGTTGCACTCCTCTTCGTCTTCGGCGTCGCCGACAAAAGCCAGGCCGTGCTCGGGATAGCGCGAGTGAAGCCGGGTGAGCAATGTGCGCCAGCGGTCTCGTCCCCAATCCCTGGACTGCATTCTCGTGCCGGGAGCGCAGGCAATGAGCCTTCGGCGCATGAGCGGGCCCAGGCCTATGGCCGCCGCGCCCTTCTCCTCGACGGTCAAACCCAACTCCCAATTGGCCGGGTCGTCGATCGCGGCGTCGCCCAAAACAAGAAGCGAGCGGGCAAGACGCGAAGCCTCCGATTCGTATCGTCCGGCTGCGGCGTCGTAGTTGTGTTTCGGCGCTTCGTTGCCAGCCAGCCCCACGATGCGGCCAACGCCCGCGAGTCGAAACAAATGGCTGTCGCGGGAGACTTGGTTCGACGGGCGCAAGGGCATCAGATAGACCAGCACATCGGGCGAGAAGCGGCGAATCCGCCAGGCAAGACGCAGTAACCCGCTGTTGGTGTGCGTACCCAGCGTGTATTCCAGGTAGCCGTGAACGAGTCCCGACCTGGCCAGGATGCCGGCTGCGGGGGCACCCTCGCCGCGAGCGGGAGGGCCGGTGAGGAGCACGCGCTCGGCCTGCGGAAAGGCGCGCGCAACGAGGTGAAAGCACGGCAGAGCAACAGCCATGTCGCTCAGGCCGCCGAGCCGATAGATCAGCACTTTTCGAACCGATGAGGCAGACCGCAAACCTGCTCCTCGTAGCAACCGCTCGGGAAACCTCCACGCGCCTCCCGTGGTCGTAGGCGTTCCCTCGGGGACAAGAATCCCTAAAGCTATTTTGCGGCAATTATGCCTCGCGGCTCAGGCTTCCCTAGTAATTTCGCAGGTCCACAATCGCCTTAAAGATCGTCTCGGGCTGCGGCAGGATGGCGTCTTCGAGGATAGGCTGATAGGCGACAAAGGTATCCAGCGACCCCACGCGGCGCACCGGGGCGTCAAGATCGTCGAAAAGCTCGTCGGCGATGCGCGCCGCGATTTCCGCGCCGTAGCCCCAGCTCAACATGTCCTCATGGGCCACGATCACGCGGCTGGTCTTGCGAATGGAGTTGGCGATCGCCTCCCAGTCGTAGGGGTTGAGCGTGCGCAGGTCGAGCACCTCGACCTCGATGCCGTGTTGGCGGTGCGCCTTTTGCGCCGCCTGCAGCGCGCGCGGCACCAGGGCGCCGTAGGTCACCAGCGTGATGTGGGAGCCGGTACGGACGATCCTGGCCTTGCCGAAGGGGATGGCAAACTCCGGGCCGGGATAAGGGGCACGGCCGTAGGTCTCGCGGTAAAGCCGCTTGTGCTCCAGGAACAGTACGGGGTCGTCGCAGCGGATGGCGGTGCGCAGCAGGCCATTGGCGTCGAGAGCATTGGACGGAAACGCGACGCGCAGCCCGGGAATGTGGGTGAAGATCGATTCGCCCGATTGCGAATGGTAAATGGCCCCGCCGGTAAGATAGCCTCCGATGGCGACGCGCAACACGGCAGGCGCGGACCAGGCGCCGTTCGAGCGCCAGCGCAGTAGCGCCAGCTCGTTGCGAATCTGGTGCATGGCCGGCCAGATGTAGTCGAAGAACTGAATTTCGACGATTGGCTTCATGCCGCGCGCGGCATAGCCCACGGCGCGGCCCACGATGTTGGCTTCGGCCAGCGGCGAGTTGAAGACCCGCTCCGAGCCGAACTCGCTTTGCAAACCCACGGTGAGCTTGAAAACGCCGCCTTTGCCCTTCACCTCGCCCAGCGCCTGCTCGCGGCTGGCGTCGGCTACGTCTTCGCCATAAACCACGATGCGCGGGTCGCGGCGCATCTCGTCGGCCAGGCA
>JASHTH010000426.1 GCA_030040655.1 Acidobacteriaceae bacterium
TGGTTGATGTCACGGTGGAAATGATCACCGGAGTACCCGTGACGACACTCCGTGTATCGCCATTGACGAATCCCCGGAAAAAATATTTCGTCGGAGGCGCCGGCGTCTGGCCATAGCTGGTGCTTTCGCGGTCCGGGAACACGGCGAGCACCGCCTTAAGAACTGCCAACTCTCCGTCTTTTACGGTTGCTATGTAATTGTCCGCCGACGTCCCGGTCAACGTTGCCGTCCAGGGGTAGCGGCCGACGGGAGATGCAGGGGTGGCCACGGTTGAGGCAATTACATTGATGGTGCCGCCTAACGTGTCGCCGTTGACCAGTCCCTTGACGGCAACCGCAGGGCTGGGGTTGGCCGCCCCATAGAGGCGCCAGTCGCCATGCACCGTCACCGCCAGAGGCGCCGGGGTAACAGTCAAATTGAACGTGGCCGTACTGTCCAGGTTTCGCACCGAGGCAACGACCAAATACTTACCGCGCGCCGGCGGGATCGTCGCCGTGCACGCCTGGCCGTTCGTATTGGTAACCGCAGAAGGCGGTGTCAAGTTGAGCGCGGCGCCAACAAAGCTCACCCCAATGCCCGCCAGAAGATTGCTCTTGGCATCCTTAACGCCTATGCAGATACTTGTTGAGTAGCCGTATTGATCGGTCCGATTCAGGCTGCCGACAGGAACGAGTTCGGCCGGGGGTCCGAAGCCCACGCTAAAGTAAAGCGGCTGGCTTTCGCTGCCTGCATAGCTTTGATCTCCCCCATAGCTGGCTGACGCGGAATAAAGGCCGGCCGCAAGTGGCGGGGAGGTCCATGTGGCCACTCCGCTCCCATTCAGCGCCACCACCTTTGAGAGAGAGTCCCCCACTGCGAAGGTCACCCGACCGGCGGGTGTTGGGTCACCGCTCGGCCCGGTTACCGTCGCCGTGAGCGTGAGCGGCTTTCCCGCCTGCACCTCGGCAGCCGACACTCTCAGTCTGATTTGCGAGGCAAGGAGGCCGCTCACAGTGAAAGTGACTGCCTGGCTTTTACTTGGGGCGTATTCTTTGTCTCCTGAATAGAGGGCAGCCGCAGAATAAATGCCGGGCGCCAAGGTGAAGCTGGTCCAGCTGGCCTTTCCATCTGCGTCCAGCGTTACCACCGGCGAAGGTCGACCGACGCCTGTGAAAGTTACTTTGCCGGTGGGTGCGCCGCTACCGCTTGCCGGGGTAACCGTCGCTGTGAGAGTCAGTGGCTGGCCTGCCTCCAATCTCGCAGCCGATGCCTCGATCGTCGTGCTCGAAGGGGATCGGTTCATCCCGCCCAGCGATATCTTGGTTACAAATCCGGTGTGTCCCCGGTTGGCTGCAGCGTCGTTCGTCGTCTGGTAAGCGCCCGGTGTGACCGGAAAGTCGGTCGATTGAGTCACCCCTACGACATAGAAGTTGTCCGACGCATCCAGCGCGGCAGCCCACGCTTCATCTCCGGGGTACGGACCCCACCCCACAGAAATGCTTCCACCCAGAAAGGTAGAGTAGAGCAGCCCGGTGCCCTTCGGGTCCAGCTTGGTAACGAAGACTTTGACATAGCCGTTCGTGGTCTGGAAAGCTCCCGGAGTCACGGGAAAGTCGGAGGACGACGTCCAGCCCGTAACATAAGCGTCTCCAAGGCTGTCCACGCCGAGACTGCTGGCAAAATCGCCGTAACTGCCGTCGCCGCTTCCGCCCAGATAGGTTGAGTAAAGCAGCGCACTGCCTTCCCGATTCATCTCTGCAACGAATGCTGTGCCTTGACTGTTCTTGTTAATGGTTTGAAAGGCTCCCTCCGTCACCGGGAAGTCGCTGGAGGTCGTGGAGCCTGCCACGTACGCATTCCCGGAGCTATCCAATGCAATGCCTTGCGCAAAGTCACCCGAACAGGGTTGAAGCGAGCTTCCCGCGAGAGTTGCTCCGTTACCGCCCAAGTAGGTGGAGTAGACCAGCTTGGAAAGAGTAGGGTTGATTTTGGCTATAAAAGCGTTGCATCCGCCTTTCAGGGTGCTCTGGAAAGCTCCCGGAGTCACCGGGAAATCGGGGGATTGAGTGTAGCCCGTCATATAGGCATTCCCCGAGCTATCCAACTTCACATCCATGACTTGATCGCCTCCAAGACTGGAGCCGCTGCCGCCTATAAATGTGGAGTAGAGCAGAGCCGTTCCGGAGGCGTTCAGCACAGAGATGAATCCATTGCTGGCGTTACCTTTCTTCACCGTCTGGAATGCTCCTGGCGTCACCGGGAAGTCGGTGGATTGGGAGGAGCCTGAGACATACACGTTCCCGGCGCCATCCAACGCAAGTCCACAGCATGATTCGCCAGAGCTTCCGCCCAGGTAAGTGGCGTAAAGCAGCGTGCTGCCGGTTGGGTCCAGTTTGGCGACGAAGGGGGTCCATGTCATATAGGGGGATTTTTTCGTGGTCTGGAATGCGCCCGGAGTCACCGGAAAATCGCTTTGAGTTCCACCTGCGACATAGGCGTCCCCTGCGTCGTCCACGGCGATCGCATCCGCCGTATCAAGGCCCGTTCCAGCGAGTAGGGTTGAGTAGATCAGCGCCGTGCCTGTGGCATTGAGCTTGGTGACGAAGGCGCCGGAGCCGCTGCCATTGTAGGCCCCCGGCGTGACCGGAAAATCGTCGGAACCGGTGTAGCCAACGACGTAGGCGTTCCCGGATTTGTCCACGGTAATGTTTTGAATCGGATCGAAGTTATTCCCGCCGAGATAGGTGGAGTAGGCCAAAACGGGGTCGATGACCAGCGGCTGCGCGTGATTATAGCT
>JASHTH010000427.1 GCA_030040655.1 Acidobacteriaceae bacterium
GGAGCGGAGCGCACCGCGCAGCAGTTCGGCGTGCCGTTTCTGGGCGCGATTGAGCTGATCCCCGCAATCCGCGAAGGCGGCGACCGCGGGCTCCCGGTCACGCTGGCCGGTCCCAAGAGCCCGCAGGCAGCCGAATTCTATGAGACTGCGAAGAAGCTGATGGAGCGCGCCGAAGAAGCCGCGGCGGCGAGCACGGATGTGATCGAGATCAGCTAGCTAATTTTCTCTTCGGCTTCGGTCGATCCCACCCTTTCGGCAAACTGCACCGAAAGGATGGGGCAAGGAAGGGTCAATTTCTTCGTTCGCTCAAAGCCGACGAATGAAGGGTGTCCAAGATTCGATTACCGCCAGTGGCCTTCGATCAGGACCCAGCCGCCGGGGCGATGCACCCAGCGATGCGGAACCCAGACCGCCTGCGGACGCGGAGGCGCGACCCATACCCCGGGAACCCAGACATAATGCGCGCCGTCCCAGCGATGATAGCCGGCAGTCCACACCCAGCCGGGATGCGGTCGCGGGCCGGGATGCTCCACCATGCGAGCCGGCGGATGGTCATGAACATAGACCTGCGCAAAAGAGGCCGCAGGCAAAAGCGCAAGCGAGAGCAACGTTGCCCATACGAGTTTCTTCACGTCGATTTAACTCCTTCAGCAACAAGATTCCGGAGACCTACTTTCGATTCCGGCGTCGATGGATTCAACGCTCGCACCGGAAAATAGTTGCGGCGCACCCGCAACACTTAACTGAGATGCAATCCGGCAGCATGGCGCACGCTACTGCGCGTAGCTCCGCACCCACTCCACGATCGAACGCACTCCTACGCCGCTCGGACCTTTGGCGATGTAAGGCTTGGCTTCGTCGATCCACGCCATCCCTGCGATGTCGAGGTGAATCCAGGGCACGTCTTCGACAAAAACATGCAGGAACTCCGCCGCCGTGATGGCTCCGCCATAGCGCCCGCCGGTGTTCTTGATGTCGCCGATGTCGCTCTTGATCATGTCGGCGTATTCCTCGCCCAGCGGCATGCGCCAGAACTTCTCGCCGGAGACAGTCAGAACCGACTCGAACCTGGCAAAGGTCGGCTCGTCGTTGCAAAAAGCTCCCGCGTTGTGCGTGCCGAGCGCGATTCCGATGGAGCCGGTGAGCGTGGCCGCATCGATCAGGTGCGTGGCGCCCAGTTGGCGCGCGTAGGTGAGGCCGTCGGCCAGCACCAGCCGGCCTTCGGCGTCGGTGTTGATGATCTCGATGGTCTTGCCCGGCCGGTCTGGAGCTATAGGCATCGCCGTCTGCACGTCCCCAGGCTTCTGCGCTTTGCCGTCGGGCATGTTCTCGGCGGCGCAAACTATGCCGATGACGCGCACGCGAGGCTTGAGCAGCGCGATGGCGCGCATGGCGCCGATCATGGCCGCGCCGCCGGCCATATCGTACTTCATCTTCTCCATGTTGTCGGAGGGCTTGATGGAGATGCCGCCGGTGTCGAACGTGATTCCTTTGCCGACGAGGCCGAGCACGGGACCGGCCGCGACCCCTTCTGGCTCATAGCGCAGCACGATGAGCGCAGGGGGCTCGGCCGAACCTTGCGAGACGCTCCAGAAGGCGCCCATTTTCAGCTCGTGGAGCTTTTCAGTCGAATAGACCTCGGCCTTAAGGCCGACTTCGGAGGCCAAGGCGGCGGCGCGCTGGCCCAGTATCGACGGCGTAAGCTTGTTGCCCGGTTCGTTCACCAGCGAACGGGCGAAGTTCTGGCTCTCGGCGATGACGATGCCTTCGGCAAAGGCCGATTCCACAAAAGGCTTATCGATATCCGCAACGGCGACGACTTTGAGCGATTGGATGCTCTGATCCTTGCGGTCGCTGCGATATGTATCGGGATCGAAATCGCCGACGATGGCGCCTTCCACAACAGCGCGAGCGCTGGGAGCTTCGGGCAGTCCGGGCGACATCGGCAACGCAAGGACCAGCTCGCGAATTCCCCGCGGCTTGGCGAATCTGACGGCGGTCCCGGCGGCTTTGCGGACCGAATGGACCGTAGCTTTGGCCTGCTTGCCCAAGCCGACGATCAGGAGACGCTTCGCCGTCAACCCCGCCGGCGCGTGGAGCAGCACCGTCTCGTTGGCTCCGGCCTTGAATTCGCCGCTTTCCAGGACGGCGTTCGCGGCAGATTGGAGAGCTGGGTCGGCAGAGAGCAGGACGGGCCGGGGCTTAACATCGGGGCCTTTGGCGGTCTGGGCGTCGATCGCGGGCACGACCAACAGTTCCGTTTCGATGTCGGCCAGGGGAGCAAAGGATAGTTCAGTGTGCATAAGCCGATTGTTGCATCAACGAGGCCGAACCTCGCATCGGAAGGCAGGAAGCTTGCCCTCATTCTGCATTTTTGACATAATGGAATAGTTATGTCAAATCACACTTCGCGTGGCAGAACGGCCATCTATGCCAAAACCGACTTGAGTGCCAATGGCCGAATCGTAATTCCGGCCGCGATTCGGGAGGTTCTCGGGATTAAGCCAGGCGATGCGATCGTTTTGGAAGCCGAAGACGGAGTGCTGCGGATCGAAAGCTTCAAGCGGCGGCTGGGCAGAATCCAAGACGAGCTCATTCGCCTGGTTGGACCCGAACGGTCATTAGCCGACGAACTGATCGCCGAGCGACGGGAAGAGGCGCGGAGCGCACAGGAGGAATCGGCGAAGGACCGCCTGCAGTCAGGTGGGGAGATGAGAAAGGCGGGCTGAGTTGGCGGACGAAGTTGTTTTCGACGCGTCGGCCATACTGGCCATCTTTAAGCGCGAAAGAGGCGCGGAACGCGCCATCGCAGTTCTCAAGCAGTCGATCATCAGCTGCGTGAATCTTGCCGAAGTGCAGGGCAAGTTGGTCGACGCGGGCCTGGAGAAGTGGGCGGCATGGGGGTGGATCGAGTTTCTCGGTTGCCGAGCGGTGCCGTTCGATTCTGACCAGGCACGCCAAGCGGGTTCTCTCGTCGCGGCGACCCAGCCCTATGGTCTTTCGCTCGGCGATCGCGCCTGCCTGGCGCTGGCCCTCGAGCGCAATGCCAAGATCTACACCACCGACCGGAGATGGAAGAACCTCTCGCTGGGGATTGAAATTGAAGTGATTCGGTGACTGCCTTCGGTCGTCGGTTACAGTTTGGCGTATTCCGGTGTTGTGCTCTGCCCTGCCTTCAAGAAGAATCAACTTGCTTCGACATCATCGCTGCTGTTGAACCAATTGTGGGGACGGTGAAGATGAGCGTTGGCGGCTGGCGCATTTATTCGGCCTTCATGGGGCTCCTGTTCGCGTCCGTGCTGTATTTCACGGCTCGGCAGTTTGCCCAAGGTTCGACATCGTTCATCCAGGCGGCCAGCCTGGTTGCTTGCATCTTTGCATTGGGCGTCGCAGCCGGCAATTATCGAAGGAACCTGGCGTTGGAGAGGACCATGCTCGGGTGCGCGAGCGCAGCTTGGGCACTCAGCCGTTGGGAGCGGCACCACGACATCTTTACGGTGCTGCCCTGGCTTTTCATTGCATTGGTTCTCGGCGCGAGCGCCTGGCAGACGTGGAGAGACCAACTATCCGCGGCAAATCCCGGCGTTGGCCTCGATCATGTACGCGAGGGCAAATGATCCGGCCGGCCGAGCGAATTATCGCCCCATCCGGTGCTTGCTGGCGTTGATTGCCGACCGCGCTTCCCGGTCGGCTTCGCGCCGGCGCTCGGTTTCGCGCTTGTCCCAGTCCTGTTTACCCTTGGCCAGGGCCAGTTCGCACTTCACCCGGCCGTTTTTGAAGTAAAGACGCACAGGGATGAGCGTGTGGCCCTTGATCTGCGTCTTGGAGTGTAGCCGGCGAACCTCGTCCCGATGCATAAGCAGCTTGCGTGTGCGCAGAGCGTCGTGGTTGGCAATATTTCCGTGCGAATAAGGGCCGATATGCACGTTGAGCAGAAAAGCCTCCCCGTCTTTGATGAGGCCATAGGCGTCCTTCAGATTCGCCTTGCCCTCGCGGATCGACTTGACCTCGGTGCCGCGCAGGGCGACACCTGCCTCGAACCGCTCCAGAAGAAAATAATTGTGGCTGGCGGCGCGGTTGTGCGCGGCATCGCGCTCTCCACTGGCTACCGGGTCGCGCGGCTTGGCCGGCTTTTTCGCTGCGGGTGCGCCGGGCTGGGCGATGACATGGCTGCTTTGGCGGGGCATGGAGCACGGCCTTCGAATCTTCATCGTAGCATCGCAACAAGTCGCGTTCGGCGCGAGGGGCTTTGTTAAAATGGGGCATCTTCCCTTGAAATCACTTCGCGAAACAACCTCCATCCGCGCCAACCGGTGCTCGTCCGAAGGCATGGTTTCGCCCGCTGAGTGCCAGGCGCCGGCAAATCATCAGACGTCGAGGAACGCTCCCGTGTCGAGCCTTTTTCGCCTCAAAGTGCCTTCCTTCTTTGCGCTTCTCGCTTTTGCGTTCTTCTTGGTCCTGAGCGGCTTGCCGCTTCACGCGCAATCGGCCAAGACTTTTTTTAAGCGCGGCCAGGCGGCCGAGGCCCGCCAGGACCTCGATGCGGCCTTTGAGAACTACCAGCAGGCGGCGGCCAAGAATCCAAAAGACCTCACGTACCGGACGGCGCTCGTCCGCATCCGGGTGTCGGCCTCGGGCCTGCACATGACCAAGGGCCACAAGCTGCTGCAGGCCGGCGACCAGACTGGGGCGCTGGCCGAATTCTTGCACGCGGCGGAGATCGATCCCGGCAATGAGGCCGCGCAGCAGGAGATCGACCGCGTTCGCACGCTGCAGGGCCAGGCGCCGTCGGAACGCGAGGCCGGCATCCCCGAAGCGCCCGGAGAGCAACAGGAGATTGATTCGCTCGGTCCGCCGGTCACCCTCAAGCCGCTCTCCAACGAGCCGCTGACCCTGCATTACTCCGAGGACGCCAAGGTGGTCTATCAGGCCATCGGCAAGGCCGCAGGCATCAACGTACTCTTCGATCCCGACTACAACTCCAAGCGCATTCAAGTCGACCTCAACAACTCCACCCTGCTCGACGCACTGCGGATCGTCGGCACCCAGTCGGGCACCTTCTGGCGGCCCATCACATCCAACACCATCTTCGTGGCGCAGAATACGCGCGCCAAGCGGACGGAGCTGGAAGAACAAGCCGTGCAGACGTTCTACCTCTCCAACGCGTGGCAGCAGAACGACCTGAACGATGTGCAGACGGCGCTGCGCAATGTGCTGACGCAGGTCAAGGTCTATGGAGTCGCCAGTCAGAACGCGATCGTAGTCCGCGGCACCCCGGACGAGCTTCTGCTCGCCCAAAAGCTGGTCAACGATCTCGACAAGGCGCGGCCCGAGGTCGTCGTCGATATCGCCGTGCTCGAGGTAAGCAAAAACTGGGAGCGGACGCTGGGCATCGCCTGGCCCAGCAGCATCGGCGTCGCGCTGCAGCCGCCGTGTACCACCAGCACCTCAAGCAATTGC
>JASHTH010000428.1 GCA_030040655.1 Acidobacteriaceae bacterium
AGTCTTTCATACGGTTGATGCGACCGAAGATCTCGGACAGATCGATGGGCTCGACCGAGATGCCGTTGGTTTCGAGGATGCGCTCGGAGTATCGCACCGTGTTGAAGGCCGCCGGCCGCGCGCCGATCGAGCCGATGCGCAGGTTCTTGAGGCCTTTCACAATGCGGCAGACGGCCGCGAACCACTCGAGATCGGCCTTAAATTCGGCCGACGACGGATGCTCGGTGTGCAGCGTGGTGAGCGAATACGGAATGCCGTACTGCATGAGGTTGTTGCAGGCGCTCATCTTGCCGCAGAAGCTGTCGCGCCGCGTGGCGATGGTCATGGCGTCGGAGCGGTCGGGCGTGGCCTGCACCAGCACCGGCACCTCGAGGCCCGAGAGGCGCAGCGCATCGGCCACGCCGCGCTCGTCGCCGAAGTTGGGCAAGGTGACGATGATGCCGTCGATCTCGCCGGCATGTTTCTTGAAGAGATCGGCGCAGCGGTTTGCTTCGGCAAAGGTTTCCACCGCGCCGTACTTCGAGTCCTGGGGGCCGAGCACGACTGCCTTCGCACCCGCCCCTTCAATCGCCGCGATCATCTCTTCGCGGCCCGATTTTGCCAGATGATCGGGAAAGAATCCGCGATTACCGACCACTACTCCAAACGTCATCGTGCGTTGCGCTGCCATTTGTCTGCTCCCTCAGGGATTGCCGCTCGAGCGGCAGTTGATGCTCAAAAAATGAGAACGCATTCCGTTGCAAGGAATGCAAAGTTCTACCGGCGTTTCTGGCCGGGGCGAAACCGGGCAAGGTAGAACACGCCCATGAGCGCCAGAAATCCCCCCCACCAGATCGGCATATGCAAGTGGGTTAGCTGCACGCCCGGCGCATAGTTTCCCGTGGCCGCTTCGTAAATGCCGTAGCCGCAGATCATCCCTCCATAGATAAACAGCAAGATTCCGATGAAGAACCAGATGGAGATTCCCGAACCGTGCATTGTCGCAAATCCCTCGATTCCCGAGTCGCCTCAGGGGCTAAAGCCCACATCCCTTTTTCTGCGGCGGTTCCGGCACGAGTAAACTCGTGCCCTGTTACAAAGCCCGAAAAAACGCGAAAGCTACCAGAAGACGATGTTGAGCGCGGCGAAGATCGCGATCACCGCCAGCGCCCATGTCCACTCGTTCTTGTAAAAAGGAGCCGGTTCTTCGACCGGCAGCTTGGTCACGCCGTAGACCACGCCGTCCAGTTCGGCTTCCGGCTTCGGTTGCGTAAACATGGTGACCACGAAGTTGACGATCACTGTGATCAGGAACGCCCACAGCGCTCGAAATACATTCTCCGCCATCGGCTTGGCGTCCGGCGAAAGGGCGACCAAGGCGAGATCGGAGGGATGGAGCTTGACCCACACAAACAGGCTGGCGGAGAAAACGATCCCAACCAGCAGGCCGAGAAATCCGGCCAGCGGTGAGGAGCGCTTCCAGAACATCCCCAGCAAAATGGTGCCCAGCAACGGCGCGACAAAGATGCTGAACAGCGCCTGCACGTAGTCCATGATGCCGTGGGCATGCATGACCAGATAAGCGGTGCCGATGGAGACGGCGACGCCGATCAAAATCGAAAGCCGCCCGACCATGACGTAGTGGCTGTCGGAAGCTTTTTTCACGATCAGCGCGCGATAGAGATCGTACGTCCACACCGTGGAGAAGGCGCTCACGTTGCCGGCCATGCCGCTCATAAAGCCGGCGATCAGCGCCGTAATGCCCAGGCCGAGCAGGCCGGGGCCGAGATAGCGGACCATCATGAGCGGCAGCGCTTCGTTGTAGCTGTGCAGCCCGTACCCAGGCGCGCCATCGAGCACGCGGTCCCGGTAAGTGGCGGGCAGCGGCGTCTGCGTCTTCATCGCCGTGGAGCACGCTGTCGGATCGATTACGCCGTTCTGGCTGGAATTGGGCGCGCAGGCGCTGACCACGTCCTGGCCGACCAGAATGCGGCGGCTGTTGTCGGGGTTCTGCAACAGCACCAGCCCGAGCAGGCCGGGCAGGATGACGATGAACGGAACTGCCATCTTGAAGAACGAGCCGATGATCGGCGCCATGCGCGCGGCGCGCAGGTTGTGCGCCGCCAGCACGCGCTGCACCACGAGAAAGTCCGTGGTCCAGTAGCCGAAACTGATGACAAAACCCAGGCCGAAGACGATGCCGGTCCAGTGGACGCCCATGGGGTTGGCTGAGAATTGCCCGGTATCGCGCCACAGGTGGAAATAGCTGTCGTTGTGGAGATTGGAGAGAATCTTGGCCTTCAGGCCCATCCATCCGCCGGATTGGATCAGTCCCAGCACCGGCACCAGCAGCGCGCCCGCCCAGATCAAAATGAACTGCAGCACTTCGTTGAAGATCGCCGAACGCAACCCGCCCAGGCCGACATAGGCCGCGACCGCGACCGAAGAGACGATGATGCTGAAGTTCAAGTCCCACCCGAGAACCACCTTCATCACCACGGCCATGGCGAACATGTTCACGCCGCTCATCAGAATCATCTCGGTGGCGAAGCTGATGGCGGC
>JASHTH010000429.1 GCA_030040655.1 Acidobacteriaceae bacterium
CCGCCGACTCGCCGGTCCGAGCTGTGCCGGCGCGGTTCATTCGGACTTCCTCCATTGGCTCAGGCTCGCGGCACACCTTCCGGCACATTGGCCATCTGCTTGAGAAATCGCCGGAAGCCGATCGTTCCCGGCTGCAGCGTAATCCAGTAGCTTTTCCGCGTCAGCAAAGGCCACTGCCGCCCGAGGAGTTGGTTCGACATGATCTTCATCCCGCACAAAAGGTTGTTTTCAGGTTGCAGGATGGTCCTTTGCGGATCCTTTTCCGGCAGATTCTTGTCGCGCTCCCAGTCGAAATCGCGACCATAGCGTTCGATGTCTATGTAGGCGAGTTGAAGAAGATCTTCCTGGCGAGCGATGTGCTTGGTCACCGGATCGCGCACAGCGACGGCCTGGCTGTTATGGCGGACGTCCGATGTCGGCTCCAGTCCGGCTTCGGCCCCGGCCAGCGCCTGGAAGAAATAAGCCCAGAATTGTTCCTTGTCCGCATCGCTCAAGTGCCGGTACTGCGGGCACAGGGGTCTTACATCCCGCGCCACACGACGCGAAGTGAGAAATAGCGGCGGCACCGCCTGCTCGATGATGCCGTCCCACTCCGGGTCCCAACTCGGCATGCCCAACTCCACTTTCTTCACCGCAATGGGGGTTGGCGGCGCCGGCTTCACGGGCGGTTCGACGGATGCCGGTTGAGCGGGGATAGCCTTGGCGGGATCGGTTTGCGCGGACTGCGCTTGCGGCGCTCCGGAGTTCCCGCCCATCGCCGATTGGCCGGCGCTGTTGTTGCAATCGAGCAACAACCACAGCGCCATGCCAAAAGCGAACGCAACGGGTGTTGACTTTCGCCATTTAATCATATCTATGTTCGTCAAATCGCTGACTTTAATCCTTGCGTCCGGCTTACTTGAGTTGAGATGCAGGTTCGGGGTGGGCAGATGGGTGGCTGCCTAAACTTAACTGCAAATAAAATCAGGTTCCTGCAGGCAACCCGCGACCACCGCGTCAATACTTCGACTTGATCGCGTAGGTCAGCCCCATCGTGAACTGAAATGAGTTCCGCTTGGTGGGCGGCAGCGACACGGGAGGATCGTTGAGATAGCTGTCCAGTGTTCCCACCGAAAAGCTGAAACTCTTGTAAGCCGGAAACGCGAAAGTGTCGGTCTCAGTCGTCGAATAGGCCCTCGGCGTGTTCCATGCGGGAATGTAGGCAAGAGCCTGGGTGTAGGTGAGCCGCTTGAGATGGAGCAGGTAGGCGATCGAAAACGTGGAGCCAACCAGGTTCTGGTTGGCGCTGGAATCGGTGATAAAAGCCTGCTTCTCGTATTGCACGGTCCCCTTGATGTCCGCCTCCTGCTTGGGCGTCTTCAGCGCCGTCCATCCGAAGCCGCCGCCGTAAATCTGCTGCAGATTCAAGTCCTGCGAGTAGTTGTGATCGAACGCAGTCTGCGCCAGCGCGAAAAACCGCGACGACACGTACTGGTCGCGTTCGCCATCGACGTGCGTAATCGATGACTTGGTCGTCACTGCAGGCACAAAGGTGGCCGGCGAAGTCGGTGTGGCCGGCATCACATACCCCGGCTGCGTAATTTTTCCGAAGGAGCCGCTGAAATCCGTCGAGGTGCGATTGCGCGGATTCAGCCAGCTCACGGTGGGCACCACGCGCGCCAAGCCAATTCCGCCGGAAACGGTGTACTGGTTTTGGGTGGCTGTCACCAGCGTGGCGCCGGCCGTCGCCGAGCCGTTCCAGCCGGTGAAGAAACCGGGCTCGTGAAAGGCCTGCTTGCTCAACGTGGGCTGGTCGATCACATACTGCGCATTCTTCACCGGAATGGGCGCGGGCGCGGCGCCGTTGGCGGGCTGCACCGTCAGGTTCTGGTTCGTCATCTCCAGGGTTCCCACCGGAATCCGGCCTTCGTTCTTCTTGCCCCGCAGCTTCACCGTCTTGTCGAGCACGGCGAACGGCTCGGCGGTGTGCAGCTCCTTGATCTTGTCCCAGGTGATCGTCACATCGCCCAGCGATTCGTTGTGAAACGTGACTTTGCCGTCGACTTCGTTGACGAACTTGCCATGCAGTGTGTCGCCGTTGCTGAGCACCAGCACATCGGGCGCAGGATTCGGAGCGGGGAGCTTGGCCTGAGCAGTGCCCATCCAATTCGCGCTGAAGAAAACGCAGAAAAGCAACGAGCAATGAGCAGGACGCCGAGCAGGGAAACAGTTGCGGCTCAGAAAACGGGACATGAGAAAACTGCCTTTCATCAGAGAATCCGGAACGGGGGCCCGGCCAATCGGCGCAAGTGAATACTTCGATGAAGATGGCAACCGGAAATGTTTCAGCCTTGTGCGTCCTCGGCGGCAATTGTGCGAGAGAAAAGGATGACCTTGCGGCCATTATCGCATGAAAAAGAAGCGAACAAGGAGCTGTGGCCACCATCACTGCCGGCCCCTCGCTGGCGGCATATAGCACTCGGTTGGTGGAATTCCACGATCGAAATCCCAGTTTGTCTACAGAGGGGCTGAAGGTTACCCAGCGGGAGGAAAAACATGCGCAACCCACATGATCGCCAGCGCTTTACAACAGAGCCTTCTGCTTTCGGCTCCGACGCGACCGCCGCGAGTGCGTCAGTTCATCGCAATGGGAAGCGGGTATGGGGAACTGCGCTGTTCGCCGTGCTCGCTTGCGCCTCCATGCCGGCACAGACGGTAACCGCCACGATTGGAGCCGGCTACGGTCCTATCGCCATCGCCGTGAACCCGGCGACCAACCGGATTTACGCCGCGAACAGCATCGGGAACAACGTCGCGGCGATCGACGGGGCCACGAACACCTTCACCCTGCTTGCCGATTCTAGCGCCGTCTATCCTTGCGCAGTCGCAGTGAACCCACTGACCAACAGGATCTACGTGGTCAACAAGACCAGCAACAACGTGACGGTGATCAACGGGGCCAGGCAAGGCGTAATCGCTACGGTCCGTGCGGGGACCCATCCCGATGCGCTGGCTGTGAATCCCGTCACGGACCGGATCTACGTCGCCAACCACGACAGCGACAACGTCACGGTCATCGACGGCGCCAGCAACGCCGTCATCGCCACGGTCAACGCCGGCACAAATCCGCAGGCCGTCGCGGTCAACCCGGCGACCGACAAAATCTATGTGGCAAATAACGGCAGTGGTTTCGTGACGGTGATCGACGGAAAGACCAATGTCCCACCAATGTGAACCTCGGCCTGATCCCTGCGCTCGACTCTGCCGTCGCCGTGGCTGTCAACCCGGTGACCGACAAGATTTACGTTGTAAATCAAAACGACTTCGTCTCGGTTATTGATGGGAAGACCAACGCTGCCACCGATGTGGTGCTTGGCGCAGCCTACCCCGTGGCCCTGGCGGTGAATCCGGTGACCGACAGGGTTTACTTTGCGCACTATGCAAGTAGCACCATCACCGTGCTGAACGGGGCCAACAACACGATCACTACGGTTGAAGGAAATTACGACAATAACGCCGTCGCGGTAGACCCGGTAGCCAACAAGGCTTACATCACCAGCCCCCGGGGCGTTTTTGGACCTGGCGGGGGACTCACCGTGGTCGACGGGGCGACCAACAAGGTCACAGAGGTCGGTTTTTCCGGCAGTCCCCTTGCCGTAGCGGTGAATCCGGTCACGAACAAGATCTACACCGCAAATGATGCCGACAACATCAAGGTGATCGACGGAGGCGGCGACACCACCGAAACCGTCAACGCGGGCCACGGACCCGATGCCATGGACGTGAATCCCGCCACCAACAAAATCTATGTGGCGAATTGGTCCACGAACAACGTGACAGTGATCGACGCGGCCGGCAACACCACGGCCACGGTTCGCGCGGGGACCAATCCCAAAGCCGTAGCGGTGAACCCCGTAACCAACAAAGTCTACGTGGCAAATTACAACAGCGCCGATGTCACGGTGATCGACGGCGCCAGGGATAACGCTGCCTCCACGGTCCACGCAGGAACGAATCCCCTCGCCGTGGCGGTGAACCCGGTCACCAACAGGATCTACGTGGTCAACAGCGGCAGCAGCAACGTCACGGTGATTGACGGGGCCAACGACGCCACCACCAAGGTCGCGGTTGGAAAGGATCCTTTCGCAGTGGCGGTGAATCCGGCGACCAACAAGATTTACGTTGCCAACGGGTATGACGGCACGGTGACGGTTATCGACGGGGCCACCAACGCGACCGCAACCGTCGACGCGGGCAGCGTCCCCGTGGGCGTGGCCGTGAACCCGGTGACCAACAGAATTTACGTGGTCAACTGTGGCTCCGCATGTGGCGGTAGCGGCTTGGGCAACCTGACGGTGATCAACGGGGCGAACGATACGACGACCACGGTGCCCATTGGAGCATTTCCCGTTGTTGGGACGAATCCCTATGCGGTGGCCGTGAACCCGGTGACAAACAAAATCTACGTTGCCGATTATGGCGACAGCGTGGTCGCGGTCATCGACGGAGCCACGAACGCCTCCACCGCTTTCTCCGTGACGGGCATCCAGGTTGCCGTGGCGGTAAACCCGGTGACCAACACGATCTATTTTGCAGACAACGCGGGCGGGAAGATCACGGAGATCGACGGCGCGACGAACACCATCAGCACCGTCAGTGCCGGAAACGAGCCTTGGGCCGTAGCGGTGAACCCGGTTACCAACAAAGTCTACGTCGCCA
>JASHTH010000430.1 GCA_030040655.1 Acidobacteriaceae bacterium
TACAGGCTACCGGATCTTGAGAAGGCTGCATGGCGTGACTCCTTCGGTGAGGGTGGGCGAACGGGAGAAAGAACGCCGCCGGGATTTCTGGGACTTCTCGAATCGCACGAGGAACGGGAGGGGAAGTTCCTATATCCCAAAGTACCTTTAACGATGCGGGAAGACAAGCGTGAAATGCGGCAATTGCGCGGTGCCTCGCGGAGCGGCATAAAGCTCGGATAAAGATTCCTGCCGTTCATGAATCGCCTGCCGGAATATCGAGGCGCCCGCTCGGCCTCGATTCTCCGCACTACGTGGTGTGGCATTGGGCGTAAACTCGTTGGGGCTGGGGGTAGCGATTGTCTTCTGCGAGCGACCGCGTGCTGGCCATCGATCCCGGATCGACGTCCACCAAATTCGGCGTCTACACTCGCGACGGCGCCGCATGGGTGAGCGAGATCCGGCACAGCGATGCGGAGCTGGAGCCTTTTCGGGGGCAATCGTCTTTTGCCCAGCGCGAGTTCCGTATGGCGCCCTTGCGCAGCGCGCTCACGGCTGCCGGCTACGCTCCACAGGCGTTCGCCGCAATCGCCGGCCGCGGCGGCCTGTTGCCGCCCATGGCCTGCGGGAGTTATCTCGTCGACGACGCCATGATCGAAGAGCTTCGCCTCGCCCGCCGCGGCGAGCATCCGTGCAACCTGGGAGCTGTGCTGGCGCTCGAGTTCGCGCGCGAAGCCGGCGTGAACGCGTATATTGTCGATCCCGTGACCGTGGATGAATGGGACGACGTTGCCCGCTTCTCGGGCCTGCCGCAGATTCAACGCACACCGATTGGCCACGCGCTCAACACGAAGGCGGTGGCGAAGCGGTTCGCGCGGGAGCAGCGCCGTTCCTACGATTCACTGCGGCTCATCGTCTTGCACCTGGGCAGCGGCATCACGGTCTCTGCGCATCGCGACGGGCGCATGATCGACAGCAACAATTCGCCCGAAGAAGGTCCATTCGGCTCCGATCGCACCGGCTGGCTGCCCGTGCGCCAGCTCATCCGGCTCTGCTTCAGCGGCGCCTACACCGAAAAGCAACTCGATCGCATGGCCTTCGGCGAAGGCGGTCTGTTTGCTTATCTGGGTACGCGCGATCTCATCGAGGTGGAGCGCCGCATCGACGCCAGTGACACACGCGCCGCGCAGGTCTTCGACGCCATGATCTACCAGATCGCCAAAGAGGCGGGCGCGTTGGCCGCCGTGCTCCATGGCAAAGTCGATGCCGTGCTCTTTACGGGCGGAATGGCGCATTCCCAACGGGTGGTGAGCCGCCTGCGCGAATACCTCGAGTGGATCGCGCCCGTACACGTCTATCCCGGCGAAGACGAGCTGCAAGCGCTGGCTGCGGGCGTTTTTCGCGTGCTGGATGGCGAGGAGCCGGTGAAGCGGATGCCGGCGCCACCGTCAGAATCGACGTAGGTTGAAGGGAAATGAATTCGTTCCTTGGCCTCGCCAATCTCGTCGCCGCCATTGTGGTCGTATGGCTGTTCCATGTGCGAGATGCAGGCCGAAGGCCAGCCAGAGTCCTAAGCGATGGCAGGATTGAGTTTACCCCTGACTCGCTTACGTTCCCGGCGCTGCTGCTCCTGGAAGTCCCGGTGATTTGGTATTGCATCAGAACCCTCCAGCACGGCATCGCATTCGGATGGTCGTTGCTTCCGGTGGCGCCAACGGTAATTGTCGGCTGGACTGCACTTGTGCATCTCGTATCGTTTCCAGGAACGGTTGTAGTGACACGAGACGAACTGGAGCATCTCTATTGGTTCCTGCCGAACAAGCAATTGCGGTGGACGGATATTCGTGAAATCCGTTCCGTTGGGGATTTGAAGATTACTGGATCCGACGGCACGGTCATCGTTCACTCGATGGAGCTCGCAGATCGAGAGCGTCGAATGTCGGAGATAAGACGGTATTGCGCCAGCGAACTCGCGCCGGATTTCCCGCAGGAGCCGGAAGACGGAGAAGGTGCGACAAATCGCAGAGCGGAATGACGAGGTCGCAGAAGTCGGCATGCGGAATAGGCTGAAAATGCCCGGATCGCGTGCAAGCCGCTCCCATTCCGCGCCGGCATGCGTCCATAGATCGGACGAGGCAGGAGATTCCCCGCTTGCCGTGGGAGGAAACCCATGCACTCTACCCGGTTTCGCACCCTGAGCGTTTTCCTCGTTTTTGCTGTTGGAATGCCCCCTGCAACTTGGGCTGTCCCGGCGGCAACCTTTGCGATCACCGCGACCAATGTCACCATGCCCTCCTCGGGCCTTGGTGTCAGCCATTACAAGGTCTCTGGAATCCCATTTGACGGCACGATGACCATTACCTGCCAGTATTCCGGCAAGGACACGTCGGCTCGAATCCCCACCTGCACTTACGGACCGCTCTTTGCCATCCCCGTGACGCAAGGGCAAACGGTGAAAGGGGAAGTGTTCTTTTATCCCTGGGGTTCTGCGATTCCGCTCGCCCAGCGCGGGGCGTCCGGGCGATCCTCTGCGTTGCCGCTTGCCGGCCTTTGGCTCGCCGGAGTACTGCTGATCGGAGCCGGCTTGAGGCAGAGGACCCGCCGGTGGCTGGCAGTTGGGGCTCTCGCCGCGAGCTCCCTGGCCGGATCGCTCGGGCTCTCAGGTTGTATCTGGAATCCGCACGGGATGACTCCCGGGACGTATCCCTACACCATCAGCGCGAACGTCGAGGCATATCCGGTCGTGCCGCTGGGCCGCAGCGTGAGCGCGACGATTTCGGTTACGGTGCCATAGGGCCCGAGACAGATCCAATCTCCGGAACGCAGCGCCGCACTATCGGCTCAGAGGAACGGCCTCCACGCGGAGCGGAGCAAATCGGCGCTTTCTAACAAAGGACGGTAAAGGAGCGCCGCCGCCTGGGACCAAAGCGGAAGACAGCGAAGTGGTTGTCCAAAGAGGCCACGCGGTCGATACCGAGGCGGTTCATTACGGCGAAACTCGTGCGATCGACAATTGAAAAATCCTGATCGCGCCACGCGGATCCTATTTGCCATGCCGCTTCAAGATCAGCAAGGCGAACCGGCTCGATCACTGCGACACCGTCTCGCAAGCCGTTCCAGAACCGTTCGGCGGCGCTCCGCCCAATCCTATAGCGGAGCAACGTCCAGGTCTCAACGAGGATGTGATCGGTCGTGACCAGCGGCTCGCCGAAGCTGAGAATCCCTTTGGAACGAGCGTTACCGCGATCGGAAGAATCTGCCGCTGCGTACCAGACCGAGGTATCGACGAAGAGGCTCATTGGTTAAGACGCCTTCCTTCGCAAAACCCTTCGGCGAGCAGTGCGAAATGCCTCAGCGATCAGGTCATCCTTGAAATCGGCAATGTTCGAGCCGCCTGAGGAGCCAAGGTCGAAGACCCTGCCTACATCGGCAAATGGCTCGGGATGGGCAAGGTCGTCCGCCACCAGGCGACGGACGTATTCCGCTAGAGAAATGCCGATTTCGCCGGCGCGCTGCCGGGCTTTACGCTGCAGTTCATTCTCGAGAGAGATCTGGGTCCGAACCATCATGATGGCAACATCATAACATCATCGATGTTCACAGACAGGCAGCGGAGCGCCTTCTATGGCAGTTTAGGAAACAATGTAGCCGGAGAAAGATCACCGAGTCGACGCGACCAACAGGGAGCGGCGACCTTGAGCAATATCCGAACTGACACAATATTTCCTAAACTGCCCTAGAGCTTCTCCAGATTCGCAAACTTCTCCATCAGCTTTTTCAACCCATGCTGCGCGAAGTGGACGGTGAGCTTGGCGTCTTCGCCTTCGCCTTCGCGCAGCAGCACCGTGCCTTCGCCGTATTTGGCGTGGCGCACGCGCTGGCCTTTTTTCAAGCCCGAAACGCCCATCGCCTCTGGGATTTCCATTGATGGGCGACCTTCGCTCCCGCCCACCCGGCGCGCAAACGCGCCGGGCCGTCCCGTCTCGGTCTTGCCGCCGAAGAATCGCGCGATGTTGTCGATCGACCCGCCTCTCCGGCCCGAAAAC
Organism: Acidobacteriaceae bacterium; assembly: GCA_030040655.1. GTDB lineage: Bacteria > Acidobacteriota > Terriglobia > Terriglobales > Acidobacteriaceae > Telmatobacter. The sequence continues at coordinate 4,026 of JASHTH010000430.1, forward strand.
CCGGACGCGTTTGCACCTGGCGCGACAGTGCCGCCGGACGAGGCCGCACGCGGCGTTTCCTGGCTCTCGTCTTCGTAGTTGTAATGCCTGCTCTCGAACTCCCGATGTGCATTGCGCTCGCGCCCTGCGCCGTAGCGCGAGCCTAACGAGCTTGCGTAGCTTGGCGTCGACCACGCCGGCATGCGGCCGCCGAGATTTTCGATGAGCCGCGCGGGAACCTCCTCCAGAAACCGTGACGGAATGCTCAGCTCCGGGGCGTCGTTGCCGTAGCGGCGGCGATAATGCGCGCGCGTGAGGATGAGCGTATTCATGGCGCGCGTCATGCCCACATAGCAAAGCCGCCGCTCCTCCTCGAGCTCGTCGGGATTATTGAGCGTCCTCGAGTGCGGAAAAAGGCCTTCTTCGAGACCGGCGAGAAAAACCAGCGGAAACTCGAGTCCCTTGGCGGAGTGGAGCGTCATCAGCGTGACGCGCGCTTCGGGGTCGAACTGGTCGGTGTCCGACGCCAGCGCGGCGTGATCGAGAAAGTCGGCCAGCGTCTCTCCGCGCTCTTCGGCATCATGCGCGGCGTTAGCCAGTTCCTTCAGGTTCTCAATGCGGCTGAACGACTCGGGCGATCCCTCGGCTTCGAGGGACTTGATGTATCCGGTGCGGTCGATCAGGAAGCGGATCAGCTCGGGCAAAGTCGCTGCGCCGCCGGGAGAGCGAAACGCGGGGCGTTCGTCTTCCGAATCATCAGCTTCATCTGCGTCGCTTTCCTCAAGCCCAGGTCCCAACCCAGGGACCTGAGGCGCCTCCGGTTCCATTGATTCCGTCCCTTGCGCTTTTGCGGGCATCTTCAGGAACGGCCGCGCCGGCTCAGCGGCGAAAGACGCAAGATGCTCCGGATCAAGCAGCGGTATCTGATCTTCGTTGCCGCCAAAAGCGAAGTCCGAATCGAATGCATCGTCCCTGCGGCTTGCGCCGTCGGGAGCGTGCGCCGCACCAAACTCGAAATCAGTACTGCCGGCACTCGTCCCTGCGACATCCGCCGCGAGCTTGCCGGCAAAGTCAGGATCCATCATCGCCTGCGCATCCACAATGAGCTGCCGAAACGACTCGAGCGCCATCAGCGCCCGCGCCGGCACCAGCCTATTGGCAATCGCCGACGAAATGGCGTCCCACGTCGACGCGCCCGTCTCCAGCGCCAGCCGTTCCAGCGTCTCCAGCGTGGTCTTGCCGATGCCGCGCGCCGGAGTGTTGACCACGCGCTGCAACGCCATGGAGTCGTGCGGATTGCGTACCAGCCTGAGATAGCTGAGCATGTCCTTGATCTCGGCGCGCTCGTAGAAACTGAACCCTCCTACCATGGTGTAGGAGATGTTGTAGCGCCGCAGTGCTTCTTCGACGAACCGCGATTGCGCGTTGGTGCGGTAGAGCACCGCGCAGTGCGGGCCGCCGAAGCTGTCAGCCGCGTCCGAAGCCGATTCGGCCTCGCGCAGGAACTTCTGAATTCGGTCCGCGATGAAGAGCGCCTCGTTTTCACCATCCGGCGCTTCGTAAAAACCGATCGGCGACCCGCCCTGGCGCGCCGTCCACAACGTCTTGCCCTTGCGGCGAATGTTGTTGGCCACCACCGCGCCCGCCGCTTCGAGAATACTCTGCGTTGAGCGATAGTTCTGCTCCAGGCGAATGATGCGCGCGTTGGGAAAGTCCTGCTCGAACTCGAGGATGTTGCGGATATCGGCGCCACGCCAGGAGTAGATGCTCTGGTCCTCGTCACCCACGGCGCAAACGTTGCGCGCTTTTCCGGCGAGCAGCTTCATCAGCTCGTACTGCGGCCGGTTCGTGTCCTGGTATTCGTCGACGAGAAGATATCGATAGCGGCGCTGATAGCGCTCGCGCGCCGCGCCCG
>JASHTH010000431.1 GCA_030040655.1 Acidobacteriaceae bacterium
TTTGCAGCCTCATTCTGGTGCAGAGCTCTTTCCACCATGGCCAATTTATAGTAACCGCTCGCCGGGCTTTGACTTACGCGGATGTATCTCTTGAGAAGCGCCTCCGCTTCAGGAAGCTTCTTCGCTTGAATATAGAGGTTTGACAGTTCGAGGAGGGCGTCGGCAAAATCGGGATCGGCGCGTAGCACCTTCTGAAATGTTGTTTCCGCTTCGGCGGAGTTTCCCCGCCGCTCGGCAATGTATCCGAGATTGAAAAGGCAATAGTTGTTACGCGGCTCGAGCTTCAGTCCGTTTTGAAAATCCTCTTTCGCATCGTCGAACCGGCCAAGGGCAATATGAGAGAGGCCGAGAAACGAGTAAGCTCGGGCCGATGGCGCCGTTTTGACGACTTGGCTGAATTCGTCAATCGCCTGGTCGATCTTGTCCGATTTGAAATAGCTTTCGCCCAAAGCCGATCGCAAATCGGTTCGTTGGGGAGCGATCTCGAGTCCTTGCTCAAGCAAAGGTATGGCGTCTTCGAAGTATTTCTGCGACATGGCCACCTCGGCCATGAGGAGAATGACGTCGACATTCTCCGGGGCCAGGCGATGCGCGCGTGTCAGCAGCTCCAAAGCGTCTAAAGCCCGGGACTCGTTCTGGTAGCTCTGGGCCAGCAGGTAAAGCGTCTCCAGCGAATCGGGATTCAGCTTGAGCGCCTGACTCAGTTGAAGTTCTGCCCTGGCATATTGGCCGTCGCGTAGATACGTTTGACCGAGGTCGAAGAGAATATCGAAGGTTCCCGGCTTCAAGACATCGGCCTTCTCGAGCTCAAGCTCAGCCGGCTTGTATTGTCGCTCTGACGCCAAAAGAACGCCCAGCGTGACATGAAGTTGCAGATCGTTTGAACGATCCCGCGATAGCGCGGAGGCAATGCTCAACGCTTCGGCGGTCCGCTTCGTCTGGAGGTAAGCGCGAACAAGGTTGAGGCGCAAAGCGGGCGTCTGCGGCTGTACCCGGAGGAAAAAAGGAATGGCGCCGGCAGCGTCGTTTTTGGCGAGCAGCAGAGCGCCGAGGTTGTAGTTGGCATCCGGATTGGCCGGCTCGATTCGCAGCGCGGATCGAAACTCGCTTTCGGCCAGGTCGATTTTCTTCTCCGCAATATAGACATTGCCCAGATTGTTGTGGGGCTCCGCGGAGCGTGGCGCGATCTGTAACGACCTTTGCAACGATAAAATCGCATCGGGGAAGTCCTTTTGCTGTGCTTCAATCACCCCAAGAAGGTTATAACCGCCCGGATCGGAGGGATATTTCCCGAGGAATTCCTGTGTCTCCGTTTTGGCCTCGGCGAGCCGGCCTTGTTCGACCAAAACTTCAATTGCACCCAGAGCCGCGTTCGTGGATGAAGACGGCTGTTGCGCCGCAAAGACGAACCCTGCACTGATTAGCTGCGCGAAAAGAAGCAACAAAGCTCGCCGGATAGGAAACATCATGAAATCGGTCCCTGCCGAAAGTTCCCCGTTCTCGTGGCGATGCGATCTACGATCGGCCAGTCCAGCCGTCTTGAATGTGCGTTCGAGCGCCGTCATTGCAGCACTTCCAATGCGCGCCGGGCATTCGGATTCTCCGGCTCTAAGCGAAGCAGGTCTTCCAAGACTGCTCTGGCTCTCTCGCGATCGCTTCTCATCGCATATAACTGGGCAAGGTTGAAGTAGGACTGGTCGAAGGTCGGAACAAGGCGGATACATCTCCTGAACTGCTCCTCAGCTTTCGCAAAATCCTGCTGGTGCACGTACAGAACGCCGAGGTTATTCAGGGCCTCAGGATAGTTCGGACGTAGTTCAATCGCCTTTTGCAGAAACACCGAAGCGCGTCCGGTGTCATCCTGCTGTGCGTAAAGCATACCGAGACTATAGCTCACTTCGGCATCGTCGGGCTGAAGTTCCAAAGCACGATTCAGGAATTCTTCCGCCTTGGCAAACGAACGCTGGCGGCGAAATACGTTTCCCAGATTGAGAAGCGCTACCGCGTAGCCGGGCCTTAATGCAATTGCCTTCTGGAAGTCGACGATCGCTTCGTCCGCGCGCCCATCCTGCGCCGCCATCATGCCAAGGTTGTTCCATGCCTCGGGATAATCGGGGCGCAGCTTCAGCGCCTGCTCGAGATACTCTCGCGCCTGCGTAAAATCCTTCCTGCGCAGGCTCAACGTCCCGAGATTGTAGTAGCCATCGGCATCGTCGGGCTTGGCGGCGATCACTTGCCGGAACGATTCCTCTGCCTGACCAAGGTAACCATGCTGGAATAGAGCGACGCCGTAGGTAAAGTCATTGCGCGCAAAGGCGCCGAGATAGAGTTCCCCTCGAAACGGGAGGGCCTTTTGCATGCGCTCGGCGGGATTGCGTGGAATCGATCTTATGTCCTGGAGCAGGTGTTGAACATCGAGAGCGGCCTGATAGACCTTCACGATTCGTCGATCCCGGTCCAACAGGAAAGATATGGGAATGGGAAGGTCTCTGCGGCGGTCGAACAGATAGCGGTAGACGATGTTATAGACTCCGGCCATATCTTCGGTTGCAAACAGGACTGGAACCTGGATCTTCTCCTGGACCGCGAAGGAGCGAGCGGCGGAGACATTGTCGTCGGAATCCACATTGACCGCGAGGATTTCCAAGCCGCTTTCGGCAAAGCTGGAACGGCGCCTGGAAAGCAATGTCAGTTGTTCGCGGCTGAGCGAGGACTCGGCCGACCAAAAGTGAAGCAAGATTGCCTTTCCCGGATAATGCTGCAGATCGAGCTTGTCGCCGGATAGATCGGGCAGGGAAAACTCGGGTGCAGCAATCGGCTGCACGAGCCATGTTTCCACCTGGTCCGGCAGCGGCTCCGCCACAGCGGGGTGGGCCGGTTGAGTGTAAGCAGAGGGCGTTTCGGCAAACGGTTTGGTAACGATCGAGCCTGAGCCTTCTTCGATCTCAATCCGACAATTCACGGGCAAACGCTCGAATTGCTGAGTGAGGCCGCCCGGCCATCGAATCGCAACGCGGGTAACTCCCCCGGATTTCCCCACTCCGAAGAATACTTCTTTCGAATGTTGCGACAGAAATCCGGTTCCGGCCTGCAGGTACTTGGTTTGCCGCAAACCTTCTGTCTCCACCGTGATCGCCGCTCCGATGGCGTCGCGATTGCTCTTGTGACCGCGCAAGCAGAATGAAATCGAGT
>JASHTH010000432.1 GCA_030040655.1 Acidobacteriaceae bacterium
ACCCCGTGCCCCACAGGCACCCGGCCAGCGCGCAGGCGCCGTAGCCCAGCCACTGCAAGCGGGGGCTCGTTTGCGGGGAATCGGCCATTCTTCTTTACTGTCGCACACACGTCGGGGAAGACATCGGAGCGCCGATTGAGGAAAGCTGGATCGTCGGCCGGTTTGCGGCCGGGACGCAGGATGGATGGAGGACGGCTCAGGAAGATGGATCGCGTTGAGACCTTCAAAGAGAGAGCGGAATGGCGCTCGCCCGGACAGAAGCTGAGGTTCGCCTTAGGACATCACAAAGCAGGACATCTTCGCATCCCAGGTCATTTCTTCTCTCTTCGTGGTTCTTGTTGCGACGCTCGTCGACGGATCCTTGAGGAAGAGGAAATCGTAGGTCGAATTGGCATGAACCGGCACGGGCTCCGCGGCGACGGCGTCTGCCGCGGGAGAATTCGAAGACGAAGGCATCTCCGTCTTCCGATCGGCGGTCTTGATGGACTTGTCCGGCGCGCCGCTTTTTGCCTTTTCCGGCTTGACGGGCGCCTCGGCCAGCCACCACTCCGTTTCCGTCGAGGAAAACACCGGCTTATTGGAATCCGCGATCTGCTTGAGTCTCCGCGCCCGCAACATAGAAATCTCCTTTTTGATACTCCCATCTTCGAGCAGCCCACGCGCTATTCCAATCACGCGATGGTTGTAAAGGTCGCGACTGCGGTGTATCTGGACGTAACTCGGGAATCCATACGGTTAACACTTCCATCGCTCCATGTGACGCGCTGAGGAGATGGAGAATAACCTTGGGCTTGCACTTCGGTAACCTGGTTGAAAAACGACCGGAAAAAACGTGGCTCGATCGAATCGATGATCCATTCGTCTGTCGGCTTTCGGAGATCGGAAGGAGGTGAGCACGCAGCCGCATGGCCAAGCAGCCGAATTCTCGCCCCAATGATTCGGCTGAAAACATGCCGGCAAGTCGATGGCAGCGGCTCCCCGTGCTCCCCAGATTGATGGGACGCAAAAACCCCAGCGTCTCTGCTGCCAAACGGCCGGCAAATCGGCGAAAATACTTGTCGATGACGAAGCGCTTGTTCACAGCGACGCCGGCCATGGGCGCAGCGCTCTTGCTGCCGGCCTTGGCGTGGACCATTCGCGCTTCGCCGGCTTTCGGGGCGGAAGCGCGGGGCGATCCGCCGCATGACCAGCGCATCGTCCCGGAAAAATCCCATCCCGATCGGCTGCCCGACCGGCCGAGCATTCCCCCGTCGTTCTCGATTCCGATCGAACCGTTGGGATTTGCGGCCCCCGGACCCATTTACCTCGGCCAGCGCTTCAGCCTCGCCTCGCTCGATTTTCTCGGCGAAAACCGGCTGCTCTTTACCTTCCGCATTCCCGGTCTTATCCATCGCTCGAACCATGCAAGCGACGATGAGGACAACGCCGAGCATTATGTTCGCGCCCTGGTTCTGGCTTTGCCTTCCGGCGCGGTCGAGGCGGAAACGGTGTGGATGCTCCACGACCGCGACCACTACATCTGGGCGCTCGACGACGGCCGCTTTCTGCTGCGCGATCGCGACGAAATCAAGATCGGCAACGACGGGCTGGAACTGAAGGCCTATCTGCGCTTTCCCGGACCGGTGCTGGACGTCGGCCTGGATCCGGACCAGCAACTGCTGGTCACCAATTCGCGAGAGCCCGCGCCGCAGACCAAGCCCGCCGCCGCGGATGTGACCGGCAGCCAGGACGCTTCCGCCTCTTTCGCGATGCAGACCGATCTGGTGCTGCGCGTCCTGCGCCGCGAATCGGGAAAGGTCATTGTCGTCTCCCGCGTCCACTCGCAAATCGATCTGCCTTTGAATTCCGACGGGTTTCTCGAGTTGCTGCCCGGCAAGGACAACAACTGGGCAATCAATCTGAACAGCTTTGGCGGGAGCTCCACGGTGTTGGGCGGGGTCGAGTCCAACTGCATGCCCTCGGCCGACTTCGTTTCCCAGCAGGAGTTCCTGGTGACCACCTGCACGCGAAACGACATGCGCGGCACCTTCGCCATGACCACTGACGGACGCACGCTCTGGGAGGATTTGCCCTTGAGTTCGCCGGTTTGGCCACTCTACGTTGTGGGCGGAAACGGCCTGCGTTTCGCGCGGGAATCGCTGGCCGTTTCGCGCCTGGTCAATGCGTTTTCTCCTCTGAGCTTCGATGACGTCAAGGGCCAGGTTGTCGAGGTTTTCGACGCGGCCACCGGCAAGGTCGCCCTCACAGCGGCTGCAGCTCCCGTTATGGATGGGGGCGGAAACGTCGCCATTTCGCCCTCCGGCCGGCGCGTGGCCGTTTTGAACGCCGGCGCCATCCAAGTCTTTGACTTGTCTGCGCCGCCGCCTTTGCCCGCCGCGCCCGCCACGGCCGAGGAAAGCAAGGCAAAGCCATGACGGCAAACTCCGGTACTGGAGCCACTTCCGGCGCAGGCCATGTAAACTGGGCTGCGGGAGATTGAGTGCTTGTCGACGGCCGTTCTTCATTACTTGGCAGTGGCGGTTACCGATATGGGCCGCAAACGCACTTCCAACGAAGATTCGTACGGACTTTCCATCGAGCACGGCATTTATCTTGTCTGCGATGGAATGGGCGGCGCCGCCGCGGGTGAGATTGCCAGTTCGCTCGCGGTCGAAGAGGCTATGCGCGTATTATCGGCTCGCCTCGCCGACGAATGCGCCTCGGTTCGCATGGCCGCCGAAGAAGCCGTAGCCGCGGCCAATCGGGTCATTTACAGCCGCTCCGAGCGCAATTCGCGCCTCGCCGGCATGGGTACCACGTTCGTCGCCCTGCTGGTGAGGGAGCGCCGCGCCTGGGTGGTCAATATCGGTGACAGCCGCTGTTACCGGTTGCGCAACCGCCGCCTGGAACAGTTGACGCACGACCATTCCTGGGTTGACGAGCAGGTCCGTCTCGGCCTGATGACCGTGGCCGAAGCCGGCCGCTCCCAGTATCGCAACGTCATCACCCGCGCGCTGGGCACGCAGAGCTCGGTATCGCCCGATGTTTTCGAGATCGAAGCCGAGCCCGGCGACCTGTTCATGCTCTGTTCCGACGGCCTCACCCGCGAGCTCGGCGACGATCTGCTCGAATCGATGCTCAGCCTCGATCTTCCCCTCGAACGGCTCTGCTCTCGCGTCGTGGATGCGGCCAAAAAAGCCGGCGGCCACGACAACATCACCTGCCTGCTGGTGCGGGCGGAAGGTTGAGCGGTTCCGTTCCCGGAACGATTTCATGTGATCTGAAACACTCCCAATCGCGCTTTTCGGGCATATAATTCTTCCCGTCGAAATCTAGCCGTTGCCAGATGCATCCTGATGACACCTGCAACGGAGGGGGAGTTCCATGCCGAAGCCCTACCTTTTCCTTTCCGCAGCGTTGTTATTTGCCCTAGCCGTTGCGCCCGCTCCGGGAAAATCGCCCCAGGAGACCGGAGCCAAAGGCTCGGCAAAAGCCGTGTCGGCGGCCACCGCAAAAGGAAAAGAGATCTACAACCGCGATTGCTCCATGTGCCATGGCGACAACGGCAACGGCCAGTCGGACCTGGCCAAGGATATGCAGCTCACGCTGAAGGACTGGACCGATCCCAAGTCGCTGGCCGACATGTCCGACCAGCAACTCTTCGACATGATCCGCAAGGGCAAGGACAAGATGCCGCCCGAAGACCCCGGGCGCGCCAAGGACGACGAAATCCGGAGCATCATCCTCTATATCCGCGACTTCTCCAAGAATCCTCCAGCCGCGCCGGCTGCGACGCCGACGACGGCCTCGACGTCCGGCTCGACCCGCTGACAACCCTCAATCGGCCAGTGAGATCGCGGGCTTCCCCGCGAGCCGCTGGCTGATGTGTTCGCCCAGCCTGTCGGCGAAGCTGCCGTCTTTTCCGATGGTCCGGTTTACCAGCACGACGGCTGCGTAGTCCTTCTCAGGATTGAAGAACCCATACGAGCTGTACCCGCCTGTCGCGCCATTGTGCCAGTAGTTGCCCGTGTCGGCGCGATACAGCCAGGCGAAACCGATGCGCATGCCGGGCGCGGCGTCGGCGCGCAACTGGTGCGTGTGTTGGATGGCCTGAGGCAGCGTGCCGGCGCCAGGACTTGGGTTCGGCTTCAGGTTTTCCGGGTGAAGCTGCGCTTCCAGATAGGTGAGCATGTCGCCTGCAGTGGAGCGAATCGCCCCTGCGCCGGCGATCGCATTCAAATCCCATGGATTTGTGGGATGGAGTTCTCCGTCGTGCGCGGGGAGAAAGCGGCTCTGCTGCGCGGGCGAGAGCGCGATGGAGGTGTCGGTGAGGACGAGCGGTGTAGTTACCTCCTCTTTGAGCAACTCGCCGTAGGAAACGCCCGCGCGCACCGACAGCGCCTGCCCCAGAAGGCCGAAGCCGAGATTGCTGTAGAGAAATCCCGCATCGGCGGGCCGGGCCACGCCGTGCTGCTTGAGAAATGCATAGAGTTTCTCCGGGCTGTAGTCGGCATAGGGGTTCTTTCGATTGGCGGGATCCATGTTGTCGGGCAGCCGCGGCAGGCCGGAATGCTGCGTGGCAAGATCGACGAGCGTGATCTCCGCTCCCTCGGGCTTGGCGACCGTGCCGGGCGGGAGCAGCTCGCGCACCGGTTCATCGGCCTTGACTTTGCCTTGTTCGATCATCTGCGCCAGGATGAGGCCTGTGAAGGTCTTCGTCATCGATCCAATCTCGAAGATCGAATCGGGCTTGGCTGCGCCATAACTGAAGACGCGGCGCACGCCGCGCTCCACAACGCCGATGGAAACGCCGATGCCGGTGGGAGGCGCGAGCTCGCCGCTAGCCAGCGATTTGGCGAGATCGCGATCCAGCACGGATTGAAGGTCCGCCGCGGAGACCGGCGCCATGGCTGGATCGAACGTGGGAGGCGAGACCGGCTTGCCGGCAATGGCCGCGGCCTCGCGGGCGAAGGTGAGCGGCAGCGGCTGGCCCTGCGTCCAGGTTCCGGTGAGCGTGTTTCCATCGCCAGACAGCACACCCTCCCAATGACCGTGCACGGACGGCACATCGAACGAAAGACTGTCACCCTTGAACTCGACGTGGTCGCATTCCAGGCCCATCGCGCCCTGATCGAGGCTGTCGAGCGAGCAATACTCATGGCCCGAGGCGTCACTCTTCACGGTGATCTGCACGCGCAGGGCTGTGCTGCCGGCATGCAACTCGCCCAGCCAGAAGCCGTCGACGCGCGAGGGCTTGGCCGCGGGCACGAACGTATCGCGCGAGGATTTGGTCACAGGCGCGACGGTATCCCGCAAGAACGTCAGCGGCATCGGGCTCCCCTGGCTCCAGGTTCCGGACAACGTGTTGCCATCGGTGGAGACTTTTCCCGTCCACGTGCCATGGACAGAGGGAACGGTGAAGCTGAGGTTCGCGCCGTCGACATGAAACTCCGCGCAGGGGATACCGTCAGCGCCCTGATCGGGACTGTCGAGAGTGCCTGACAACGAGCCATCGGCCGCCGTCTTCAGATGCAGCTTGAGGTGCAGCGTAGCCAGCATTCCGGAGTAGTCGCCGGCGAGGCTTGCCGGCTTCTGCGGCGAAGCGGTCCGGGGCGCAAGCGCGAACAAAGCAAAGCTAAGCAGAACTATCAGCGTACTTACGGAGCCGAATTTGATAGCGGTCGGGAGCGAAGCGAATGGCATTCCGGATTCTCTTTCCTGGCTACGAGCCGGTTGAACAGCGATGGTAACGTACGGATTCGCGGCGGAGGTCAATCCTGCTCCGCGTCGGGCGGCCGTGGCATTCTCGGGAGCGCGTCCAATTCGTCGATCTGTGCCTGCAGCCGCTTGGCCGCCGAGCGGTTGAGGCGCACGACGACGACGCAAAATACGGCGCAAGCTGCCAGGTATAGGCCAAGTTGAAGCTGAAACCAGCCGATCTTGGCATGAAGCGCGGGCTGCGCGAGCACCGCCCGGTATTGGCCCGTGACAAAGACAGCAAACCCGGGAAGTAGAGGGAGAAGATACCACTTCCAGACCGAGACGAGCAGATCGCGTTGGCGGGCCAGCTCGGACCGGTGAAATTCAATGCAGGATCTCGCATCGATGCCCTGCGGCAGCGTCTTCGCTGAGGCTTTTTTGTAAATCTGCGCCAAAACGACGAGAACCCCGGCGATGATGAGAGCCGATCCCAGGCGAAGAAGGAAAACCTCAAAATGAATCAGGAAGTAAAGGAATGCCGCGATGGCCAGCGCGCCCGCGGCGTATTCGCGCAGGTTTCTGCGCGAGATGCGGCGGGCGAACTTGCCCGCGGCGCGGCGAATCTCCTCGGCAGAAAATGAGAGCGGCTCGTTTGGCTGGCTCTGCCACAGACTTTGCAGCTTATCCGGCGTGCGGTTGGCGGTCATCGCTCCCTCCATTCCAGAAGCGCTCTGCGAGAAGCTTCTTGATGCGGTGAATCTTGGTGGCCACGTATCCCGGCGAGATGCCCATGACTTCGCCGATGGCGGCAGCGTCGACGTCTTCGAGATAAAGCAGGATGATCTGGCGATCGATCGGGTTGAGCCGCTGAATCAGCGCGTACAGGCGGTCGAGGGCCTGGCTGCGTGCCGCGGCATGAGCGGCATCCTCACTCGAGGCAATCTCATCGCCGGCCGCGATTTCCTCGATGCTCACCAGAGATTGCGATCGGCGTTTTCGGCTGCGCAGGATGTGGCTGGCGGCTGCATTGTGCGCGACGCGATAGACCCAGGTGCGCAGCGAGCAGCGGCCATCGAATCCGGCAAAGCTTCGCCAGAGGGCGATGTGGATCTCCTGAAGCAGGTCGCGACGTTCTTCCGGAGCAGCTTCATAGGCCCGGGCGAGGCGATCCAGGGCGGCCCCGTGAACAGCGATTGCTTCTTTGTACAACTGGTCCTGATCGGACATCCCTCGATCTCTCTCTGAATAAGGTAGTCATCGCGGATAGAGATTTCTTACACAAATTCGCGATAAGAAATGCAATGGACGGGCAGAGAGCCCCGGAGGATCGAGGTGGGAAAAGGATGGTCGAGGTGCGAAGGAAATGGAGATCGCAAAAAACCGGCCGCACCGCGCATTTCGCGTCGATGCGGCCGGCTCTTTCAGGGGGGAACTCTACGTCGACCAGCGTTTGATTTTTACCGTTTGCGCGCCCCATCCTTGCGGCGGTCGCCGCAGCGATTCGCCGCGCCGAGCCGCACGGGTGGGATGAACGAATTCACATTGTCCTCGACCTAACGTCCCGACGCCGTGCGCGCGCCTCCCTCCGTGCTGATCGAAATCACCTTTACCGGCCCCAGCAGCCCCGAAGGCAGCAGCGGCGAGTTGGCCCGGTAGGGCTTCACATCCGCAAAGGTGATCGGATTCGTTACGCCCGGCTGCTGATCGCCGATCAGCCGGTTCACCCA
>JASHTH010000433.1 GCA_030040655.1 Acidobacteriaceae bacterium
CCAACCGCAGCCGGCGCATTCCAGCCAAGCCCACCACTGGCGAACGTGTAGTAAGAATCTGGCTCGAGAGTTGGCCAGCACTGGAGTAAGTCGCCCACATTGGAAGGCGATTCCTGGACCAAGATTGCATTCTTCGGTCGAAGCTCGCTCAGAGCCGCGAATGCCTCAAGTGCCGTCAGCGGAGTGTTGGGCGGTGAAGGAAGCTTCTGCTCGATATGTACGGCGGTCGGCGTTTTTCGCGAAGTCACGTTCGGGATCGCATCGATCAGGGCCTCCAAAGCGAGCTTCGCATCGGAGAGCAGGCTGTCCCCCACAATGGCGGAGGCGGCGTCGCCAGGATCGTTTGTGATCTGCAGGAGTTCCGCCCCATCAGGTAGATAGTCACCTGCGATATATGGGTAATACCGGAAGATTGGCGCGCCAATGACGACAATGAGGTCATGGCCCTGAAGCTTCTTGCTAAGTGGACCTATCGCCATCGGGAGCATGCCGCGGAACTGAGGGTGAGTTTGAGGAAATGATGCTTTCTCCGCGAGAGGGGCCAGATAGACAGGCGTCTTCAATCGCTCCGCAAACTGAATACCGGCATCCCATCCTCCGGCGCGTTCGATTTCCTGTCCGTAAACGAGAACCGGATTTTTGCTGTCCCGAATGCGTCTTGCGAACAATGCAATTCGTTCCGGGTCCGGAGAAAAGCGCGAGCTTACACTTCGAACAACCGCCTCACCAAGAGCGGGTTGATCCCAGTCATCCAACGGAATCGACACATAGACCGGGCCAGACGGGGGTTGGAGAGCGACCGCATAGGCTCTCATGATCGCTCCTGGAACATCCTGCGCTCTGGCTGGCTGATAGGCCCATTTCACCCACGGCCTGGGCATCATCGTCTCCTCGCGGTTGGTTAACAGCGGTTCGCAAAGAATCATTTCCCGCGTCTGCTGCCCTGCGGTAATGATGAGCGGCGTTTTATTCAAATACGCCGTCATAATATTGCCCATTCCGTTTCCGGTTCCGGCCGTCGTATGCAGATTCAGCAGCGCCGGCTTCTTTGTAGCCTGAGCAAAGCCGTCAGCCATTGCCACGGCCGTCGCCTCCTGAAGCCCCAGTACATATTCGAAGTCGGGTGGAAAGTTCTTGAGGAATGGCTGCTCTGTTGAACCGGGGTTTCCGAAGACAGTGGTAAGCCCGAGCTTCCTGAGCAGGTTATAGGTTGCGTCGTACACGGTCAGCGTTTTTTTTGTGTCACTCATGATTCCTCCAGGTCTAATGCGACAGACACCTGAACATTGGCACTTATATTGCCAAAAGCGTTCAATCGGCTAATCCGTGTAGAATGAACAGCTCTTCTTGTGAAGTTATTAGCGGTGACTGTTGGGAGTTGTAACTGTCAAACCCGATTTGACAACTTACGCCCGCACCCTGTCCGTTTGGCTTTCGATTGCCTGAAGTCCAAGTCGATTCGTGGCGCGCAGGATTGCTTCGTTCACATTCTTCAGCGGTCTCTCGAGGAGCAGCGCACAATCAAGGATTGGAAGACGCACAAGCGCACAAATCACAAAAGCCGGGCGATCCCAGATTTAGCAGGTAAAGAACCTCGTCGGATGAGGGCTGTTCCCTCTTTGAACTTCACTGGACTGCTGGCACAGCTTGGATCCGCACCGGCTGTCGCTGTTCTGTGGGTAAAGAGAACCAAGGGAATCGCATTTGGGATGATGGGTTGTATTACGGCGACATATTTGCATCTCTAGGTTGGTTTATTGGCGCATTCGTTGAGCAAGCTGCTTCAGAACCTGTTTGATAAAAACACCTCCGCCCCTGAACTTCGATCCCCGAACCATGAGGTGATATAGTGCCTCTTCTCCGTCAGGGCTAATGTCGGTTACTCCCCGAAGATCGATGACGAGCTCGCGGCCGGCCGGTTGATTTGCATGGTCCGGGAACGCTGCCGTAACCAACTCGGTGGTCCAAGGCGCAATGAGCTTGCCCTCCAAGGTGAGCAGGCGCCGGGCTTTTCCGTCCTTGATAGAGATTCTCAACATGCATGTGCCAGTGCACGTGGAGCGCCAAAGTGCGACGGTCGCAAGTACCACAGTCCAAGTGAACTGACCGCCTCAAGCTGTCGAATGTCGAGATTGCCATTGACGTGTTGGGCGGTACCGGATGCCATGCGCCGACGATTCGGGTTGGCGATCGATTAATTCGTCCAGGGTGCGCCAATGTAATTGTATGGATTTATTCCAAGCTTCTTCATTCGCCAGATTAAGGTTGTACGATTCAGACCCATTCGTGCCGCAGCACCGTCGGGGCCGCCGACGCGCCCTTTGCATTCCATGAGCACACGCACGATCGCCTCCTGCTGTCTTTTCACGTGTTCGCTCTTTGGGCTCTTGTCTTTCAGCGATGCGATCGTCTCTCTAACAATCCTTGCGATATCATCTGCGCCTCGTTGAGGGGACTCCGGTACGTGTTCGTCAGTCGTCAGTTTGCGAAGTTCGGCAAGGGGAGCCGCGAGCGATTGGCCGCGGGTGAGGATGACCGCCCGTTCAATAAAGTTCTCGAGTTCGCGGATATTGCCGGGCCACTCCCAGGCTGTCAACGCCTTCATAGTCGCCACAGGAATCGAGTCGATGCGTTTCTGCAGTTGTCTGGCAAACTTCTGTACGAAGAAGGCAACCAGCACGGGGATATCTTCCCTGCGTTCCCTGAGAGGCGGAATGCGGATGGGAAAGACGTTCAAGCGGTAAAAGAGATCGCTGCGAAACTGGCGGTCAGCGACCATCTTCTGCAGATTGCAGTTGGTTGCCGCTACAAGCCGCACATTTACTTTCCGCGTATGAGTACTGCCAAGCCGTTCGAACTCTCTCTCCTGCAAAGCACGCAACAGTTTGGGTTGGATCTCGATAGGAATGTCCCCCACTTCATCCAGGAAAAGGGTGCCTTGATCGGCGAGTTCCATTCGACCGACCTTTTGAATGATGGCGCCAGTGAATGCTCCCTTCTCATGCCCGAACAATTCGCTCTCCAAAAGCCCGGTTGGGATGGCTGCGCAATTCAGCTTGACAAATGTTTTGGCGCTTCGCCGGCTGCGTTCATGGACCGCGCGGGCGATCAGCTCCTTGCCCGTTCCGGTCTCGCCAAGCAACAGTACCGTGGAATCACTGGGTGCAACGGTTTCGACCAACTCTAGAACGTGCTTCAGTGCCGAACTGTTCCCTATGATTTGCTCGAATCCCATCTCGCTGCGGATGTGCTCTTCGAGGTAAACCCTCTCCTGGTCAAGCCTGACGTTCTGGCGCCGGAGCCGCTCTTCCGCCTTCTTTTGATCGTCGATGTCCGTGGCCGTGACGTACCAGCGATTGATTTGGCCGCGTTCATCTTTTCGTGGGTTGTAATGAGCGACGTGCCAGCGATGTTCGCCATTCTTAAGTAACCGCAATTCCAACGCGAACGGGTCCGCCTGCGCTAATCCAGCACTGCGCTCATGGATCACCCGTTCGAGATCGTCGGGATGGCAAGCTCGTGCGTAGAAATCACCCTGAGCCTCGGTCAGGCTGAGTCCAGATTGATTCAGAGTCACCCGATTCGCATAGAGCATTTCGCCATCGGATGTCAGTACCGCGATTGGATTCGCAATAGCATCGGTGATCGTGTGGAGATCCGCCTCACTCTTTCGTAGCTTTTCCTCAGCGCTCTTCCGATCGTCGATGTCAGTCGCCGTGACATACCAACGAATAACCGAGCCGTCTTCGTCTTCGAGGGGGTTGTACTCAACAAGGTGCCAGCGAAACTCCCCATATCTGAGCAAACGCATTTCCAACGCGAATAGGACTCTCCCCATAAGCCCGATGCGGCGCTTATCGAGTACCCGATCCAGATCGTCAGGATGGCAGGTTAATCCTAAGTGCCCTTTGCGCTTCACCTCGTCCAACGTGACTCCGACACGATCACGAGCCATCCGGTTTATGTAGAGTACCGTGCCATCGGGCGCCAGAACCGAGATTGCAATGGGGATGCCGTCAGTGATCGTAAGGTCTTCGGCTTCCCCGACAATTTGCGGGTCCAGGATTGAACCGTTGGTCTTTCGCTCGAATGTCCGGTCGAGAAGAGTTACGCCTCCCATGACTGACTCCTGGTCTTCGACCTGTCGTCCATGGCCCTGCAGAAGCCGGTGTGAGGCTCTCTGCCTTCGCGGCACCCTGGTTGCGTTCTCGCTCCTGTCATTTCAAGCGCCGGTTAAGTCGCGTCTCTCTCACACCTGATCCATTCACGGATGTAGGGTGGGCAATTGGTGATTCTTACCCCGTTCAATTCGTGGATCGCCAGAAGATTGACGGCTTCACCGTCGACCAGCTGGACGTCTTTGAGATCGAGGGTCAATACGCCTCTTTCTTCTTCCAGTAGGGTTCGGAGCGTATCCACATGGTCCCCCGTGATTCGCCCACTGACATGCAGAACCACATGATTCTTTCCAATTGCCTCGCGGTGGACTTTACAGACCAATTTGAACGTCCCAGCGGTATCGTTGCTGCATCACCCTGAAGAAGGCAATCCTCTTGCCACTCGTAACGTTCAGAAAACAAAGGGCGAGAGCCACACTCGAGGCACACGCAAATTTTGCGAATTTTGTAAATCTTGTAAATTTTGCGATTTTTGCAATTTTTGCCGCAAGGCGGGTATCACGCTCAGCGAAATTTGAACTGGAGTTTGTTGATTTTCAGCGCCTTGATGCGGGCCTCGAGGGTCGAGGATCGAATTCCGAGCTTCGCTGCGGCCCCCGATGGCCCGGAGACCCGGCCCCGAGTCGCGGCGAGCGCCGCTTCGATCATCTCCCGCTCGCTACGCGTCTCAACCTGACTGTTGGCCGGTGGCGAAGTCCTTACTGGATGTGCAGAAGGAACTGACCTTTGGGAAAGCCACGACTCGTCAATCGAAAAGACATCGCCAGAGCTCAGAATGACCGACCTCTCAATGATGTTCTGCAGCTCGCGGATGTTGCCTGGCCAGTCGTAAGACTGCAACAGATCCAGCGTCTTCTTGTCAATCGAGCGGATGTCTTTGCCCGCCTTTATGCCGTAGCGTTGCACGAAATACTCGGCCAGCAGCAGTAGGTCGTCCTTCCGTTCCCGGAGCGGCGGCACCTCAATGGGAAACACATTCAGCCGATAAAAGAGATCCTGACGAAAGGTTTCGTTGGCTACGGCAGCTTCCAGATCACGATTCGTCGCTGCGATCACGCGAACGTCAACATGGATAGGTTTTCCTCCTCCGACGCGTTCGAACTCTCGTTCCTGAAGAACCCGCAGCAACGCGACCTGCGTATCAGGAAGCAGCTCGCCCACTTCGTCGAGGAAAATCGTTCCGCCGTCCGCAAGCTCAAAACGGCCAAGCCGCCTATGTGTGGCTCCCGTGAAAGCTCCCTTCTCGTGGCCGAATAACTCGGAAGAGATCAAGTCACGGGGGATGGCAGCGCAGTTCACGCTCACGAAAGCCCGCCCGGCTCGCGGCGACTTTCTATGGATGGCGCGCGCGATGAGTTCCTTGCCGGTGCCTGTCTCGCCGGTGATCAAAACCGTGGAGTTGGTGGGAGCTACTTTGGCGATCCGTGAAAGAACGGCCTTCAACGGATTTGAGGCGCCAATAATCTCATCGAACATCGATGTCCGCTCGACCTCGTCGCGAAGTGCTAAATTCTCTTTATAGAGCTGGTCCTTTAACGCCCTAATCTCTGCTTCGGCCCGCTTTCGCTCGGTGATGTCCCGCACCGCGCCGGAGACAAAGGTATCTTCTTCCGTTTCCAGGGGACTGAGGCTAATCTCTACAGGAAACTCGGTTCCGTCCTTGCGCCGTCCGTAAAGTTCCAGACCCTGACCCATCGGACGCACGCGTGGCTGGGCGAAGAACGCTGCGCGATGCCCTGGGTGTTGGCCACGAAAGCGCTCGGGGACAAGAACTTCAACTTGCTGTCCCAGCAGTTCATCCCTCTGATAGCCAAACAGTTTCTCGACTTGCGCGTTGACCAATACGATCTGGCCCTGTCGACTCATCACCACCATGGCGTCTGGGGCAGATTCGAGGAGCCCTCGAAATTTCTCCTCTGCGCGCTTGCGGTCGATGCCCTGCGCGATGCCATCAGCAATGAAGGCCAGGGTCTCCAGCGTACCCTCGGTAAGCTCTTGCCGGGAGAACATTCCCATGACCCCTACCACCCTGCCCTCGACCACAAGAGGGTAACCGGCAAAAGACTGCATTTTTTCAGCCTTGGCCCAGTTGTGATCGCTGATCCGCGGATCATTTTGGACATCATTGGTCAGTTGCGCTTTCCTCTCTTGGGCGATCAGACCGATCTTAAGCTGGCCAACCGGGATTCGACTGAATCGACCATCCAGACGGGTATATAACCCCGCGCTTGCTTCCAGCTCTAGCTCTGCGCCCGCGCTCTTAAGCGTCCAAATACGGGCAAAAGCGGCATCGAAATGCCGAACCATAATCTCAGCGCAGCGATGCAGCATCCCCCTCAAAGTGTCCTTACTTGCCAGCGCCATAGCAATCTCTGCACGAAACGCCGAGAGGCGCGTTCGCTCCGACATTACCGCTCGCAATTGGTCTTCAGCGCGCTTCTGTTCGCTCAAATCCAGAACAAAAGCCACGCCGTCGTCCGCGCCTTCCTTGAACAGCGTCCCTCCAATCATCACGGGTATCCGGCTGCCATCCTTTCGGAAAAACTCTGATTCAAAGGGCTGTACCGCGCCTGTCTGAATCACTTCAGCAAGAGCTCGTTCGACGCGCTCGCGCCGGTCCGCAGGCGTCATGTCCCGCCATCGCACGCGCCCGGCAGCGATATCTTCCTGATCGTATTGCACCATGCGAAGAAAGGATTCATTAGACGTCAAGATCGCGCCCTCGACATTCCAGGTCGCGATTCCCAGGATGTTGGCATCCACGAGGCGCCGGATTTTCCCCTCACGGTCTTCGAGATCGCGATAGAGTCGCGTATTCTCGAGGGAGATTGCTGCCTGCGAAACGAGCACCTTTAGAACTGCGATCCGCTCCGATGTAAAAACTCGCGGCGCCAGATTGTTTTCAAGATAAAGGACACCCGACAGCTTTGCCTGGTTCATCAACGGCAAACAGAGAATCGAACGGACGTGGTTGTGA
>JASHTH010000434.1 GCA_030040655.1 Acidobacteriaceae bacterium
GATAGCTGCAATCGCCGGTGCGCGCGTAGCGACGATCGCGGGCAGTACTCCGAAGAGCACGCCGGTCACGACTGCAATCGCGCTGGTGAAGATGAGAACGCGCGTATCCAGCGAGAGATCGAGAAACAGCGGGTCATGGGCCGGCGAAACCATGCGCACTAGAAACGCGCTGCCCCATCGCGCGAACACCGCGCCCAGAATGGCCCCGCTCAGCGAGAGCGCGAGACTTTCGGTGAGCACCTGGCGAATGAGCCGCCTTCGCGACGCCCCGAGCGACATGCGCACGCCGATCTCCCGCTGCCGCGCCGCCGAGCGGGCCAGCAGCAGGCTGGCAATGTTCGCGCAGGCGATCAGCAGCACCAGCGCGACCACCACCATCAGGATCTCGAGCGGCTGGGTGTACTGCTGGCGCATACCGAGGAAGCCGCCGGTGCCGCTCCCCGCTGGTTCGGTCAGGAGCGAGTAGTTGCGAAAGTTCCGCTGCGATGCGGCAGGCCAATCCAGTGGAACCACGGCGCCAAAGATTTGTGGTGAAAGGATCCTCATGCGCGCTGTTGCCTGCTCCACGCTGACGCCCGGCTTCAGGCGGCCCATCATCATCAGCCACCAGTCGTCGCGTACATCGAGGAACGAGTCCTTTCCTCGCAGGATGGCTTCGGCGCAGATGGGGATAGCAACGTCGAGAGGCTCGCCGACTTCGGTGCCGGTGAAGCCGCGCTGCGCCACTCCGGCGATGGGAAACAGATGACCGTTGAGCCGGATCGTGCTGCCGATGGCGGTTTGCGCGGCGCCATACCGCCGCTGCCAGAATCCATATCCGAGCACTGCCGCGCCGCCGCAGCCGCGCACATCGTCTGCGGGGCTCAATAGCCGTCCGGCGGCTGGGCGCACGCCAAGCGTGCCGAAGTAGCTCCCGCTGGCATAGATGCCGTGAACGTTGTCCTGTTCGCCGCCGTTGGCCAGGTCGAACGTGTCCGGCCCCCAGGCAAAGACGCCGGAAAAGACGTCCTGATGATCGCGAACCTGCTCCCAAATGGGGTTCGTCACGCTCTGCCGAGGGTTCGCCCTGGCCGGTGAGCGGAATTTGAGTTGCACAAGCTGCTCGGGATCGCGCACCGGCAGCATGCGCAGCATCACCGAATCGATGAGGCTGAAGATGGCCGTGTTGGCGCCGATGCCGAGCGCGAGCGAAAGCAGGGCAATCGTGCTGCTCGCTGGTGTCTTGCGCAACAAGCGGCCGGCGAAGCGAAGATCCTGAACGACGGTTTCGATCAGGTTGACCCCGCGGGCTTCGCGGCAATCCTCGCGTACCTGCTCCATCCCGCCGAATTCGATCCTCGCGCGGCGCATCGCCTCTTCGCGCGAAAGGCCGGAGCGGACATGCTTTTCCACCTGGCGCTCGAGGTGAAACCGCAACTCGTCGTCGAGCTCGGCTTCGACCGTTCTCCGGCGCAGGAAAGAGCGCAATCGAATGAAAAGATCGCTCAGCATCACGCACCCTCCCGTACCGCGCCCAGCACCTGGGCCACTGCGGCCGTCAGCTTCTCCCAAGCGTCCTGCTCCATTTCGAGTTGCTTTCGGCCGCTCCGGGTCAGCTCGTAGTACTTGGCCCGGCGGTTGTTCTCCGATGCGCCCCAGTGCGCCTTGATCCAGCCGCGGCGTTCCAGACGGTGCAAGGCGGGATAGAGCGAGCCCTGCTGGATGCGCAGCACGTCGCTCGACAACTGCTGCACCCGCTCCGAAATCGCCCAGCCGTGCAGCGGCTCCAGGGCCAGCGTGCGCAGAATCAGCAGATCGAGCGTGCCCTGCGGAAGGTCGATTCTGTCCGTTCCCATGGCTTCCCCTTTCGCTTCTACAAAAGATACATCGGTTCTTGTCGAAGCGCAAGGGGACGAACTCGAGCCCCCGGGTCCGTCGTCTATTCTCCCCGGGCTTAAGGAGGTTCTGAGCAGCTCGGAAATGGTCCCCCAGGGGCTGAGGCCCTCGACCATCTAGCTGCTTTTGTGGCACGGCCAAAGCCGTGCTCTTTCAAGGCGGGGACTCATCCAGAGATTTCTGAAGGAAACCTGTTGACTTCTTAACTCTACATATATAGAGTTGTTCCGATGAAGCTTCGCCTCTCGCCGCAAACGCTCCTCGTTCTCGACGTCCTGCTCGTTGAGCCGCGCGAGTGGAAGTACGGCTACGACATCAGCCGCAACACCGGGCTCAAATCGGGCACGCTCTATCCGATCCTGATGCGCCTGGCCGATCGCAAACTTCTCGAAACGCGTTGGGAAACGCCCGATCCCGGCAAGCCGCCGCGCCACATGTATCGCTTTGCACCGGAAGGCCTGCGCTTCGCTCGGGCCAACGCCCCTGACCGCACGGCTCGCACATCGCGGCGGGTAGCTTTGGGCCTGGAGCAGGCCTGATGGGCGCGCCGCGCAAACTCGCATCCGCGCTGCTTCGGGCCGCATTGCGCTTCGCGCCGCCGGTCACGCGTGAATGGGCCGGCGCCATGTTGCGCGAACTCGACTTCCTCCCCGGCGAATGGCCCGCGCTGCTCTGGGCGCTGGGCAGTCTGGCTGCCATT
>JASHTH010000435.1 GCA_030040655.1 Acidobacteriaceae bacterium
GCCTCGTAACCGCCGAACCGGTAGATGGTGCTCTTGCTCGTCATGCTCGTGAATCAGGAGGTACCATCTCATTTTGCAGAAATGGCGCGACGCGAGGCGAAAAATCAAATGCAGTGGCTATTTCTCCTCCAATGTCAGCGCGTAGATGTCGTTGCTTCCAACGTCGCGCAGGACCAGAGGCGCGTCGGTCGGGTCAAGTCCGAACCAGAAACCGAACCATCCCGTCATGTTCCTCGCCTTCAGACCGGCGATGCACTCCGCTTTCCCGCCTCCGACCCGAATGCGATAGATACCCAGGCTATCCTCACCCGACCGGGCTTGGAAATAAACCCACTGGCTATCGCTCGACCACTGCGGACCCCCGAGGCCGCCGCTCATATGAAACGGCGCCGACCATCGCTGCGTCTCGAAGTCAAAGATAGTCAGATTTTCCTGCCCGTTCACGAGCGCGGCAATGTACCGGCCGTCGGGCGACCAGCGTGCTGAATACAAACCTGACGATCCGGGCACCGTGGTGACCTGACGGCTATCGAGGTCGAGAATTCGAATTTCGTGGCTTGGATTGATGTCCCCTATATCGAAAACAACCTTGCGCCCGTCCGGCGACCAGCTCGGGTCGCCCTGCTGTCCCGGGTCGTCCGGGAGGAGTCGCTGCGGCCTGCCGCCTTCGGTCGGTACGAGGTAGCTTTGAACGTGGCCTGGCAAGGAGACTTCTGAGAACAGGATCTGCGTGCCGTCGGGCGAGAATCTGGGAAGATAGACCTTCATGGGAGGGTCTGTAAGTTGCACAGGGTTGGTTCCGTCCCGGTTGGCTCTCCACAAAACCTTTTCAGGATAAGAGACGTAGGCAACGAAGCGTCCATCTTTGGAAAAGGTCACACCCTGTGCGGAAATTCCGCCGAGGCAGGGGAGAAACTGCCTGGTCTGTGCGTCGTATCGGGAGAGCTCGCCGCGAGGAGTTGTGCCTAGCGAGAAGATGGTCTTTCCATCCTTGCCGGGGATTGGTGGACCCCAGCGAGTCGGCCCTGTGGTGACCTGCACCGGCTCGGCTGATGGGCGCCGGAACAAAGCGCGCCGCTCGTCAAGTGCCCAAATGTCGCCACCCTCCGAATTCACGTCCATGTAGGCAGATTCTCCGGACTGGAAGAGGAAGAATCGTCCATCCGGAGTCCAGCGGCCGCAGCATTTCGGGGATGAGGTATGCCAATTGGGAATCAACTGGTGAAGATTCGATCCGCTTGACGACATCTCCCAAAGCCGATTGTCCCTGAAAAACCGGATGACCGTGCCATCCGGAGACCATGCGAGGTCCGCAGCCCATCCTGGGGAGGCCAGCTTATGGGCTCCTGTTCCATCGCTCCGCACGAGCCAGATTTCGCCGTTCAGGGCCGTGTAAAGCACGGAGCTCCCGTCGGGTGAAAAGGCACCCCCCCAGGTGTCTGGCATGCGGCGCACCGAGCCTCCAAGGGTGCGCACATTCCATAGCTGAGGCCCGGCTGAGTCCTTCTTGGTGACTGAAACCATGAGGAGAGCAGACCCGTCAGGCGAAGCATCCGCCAATCGGAGCACTTGGTAGTCATCCGGCAGTTCGACCGGGATTGGCGCGACCACTCCACCCGATACTGCGACCTGGCCAATCTCAGGTGGGAGGCCGAAGTGCTCGCCCAGGGAAAGATAGATTCTGTTGCCATCGGTTCCAGCAAGGTTCTTCTTGTGCCCGTCGTGCGTGATCTGCGTGTAGGCCGTGATGCGTGGCGGCGGCAGGGGATGGCTCAAATACCAGTAACCTCCCGCCGACAAAGCGGCCACCACCACCGCTGTCCAAACCGATGCGCGATGAACGCGGCCGCCGAGGCGCGGCGCGGTTCTTTTCGGTGGCGCAGCCGCCGCGCCCATCATCGCGCCCACGATCCAGCGCTTTTGCCGTGGGCTCTCCCGGACCGGTATTTCCTGAGGCGGCACAACCCGCAACCCCGCATCCGCGCGTCGGGCCTTCGCCTCCACCACCTCGGCCACCGGCGCAATAAAGCGGTACCCATACCGCGGCAGCGTCTCAATGTACCGGGGCGTTTCGGCGTCATCCCCCAGCGCCTCGCGCAGCTTGTTCACCGCGGTATTGATGCTGTGCTCAAAGTCGACAAAGGTATCCGTGGGCCAGAGCCTGCGCTGGAGCGCTTCCCGCGTCACTACCTCGCCCGGCCGCTCCAGCAGCGCCGCCAGTATCTGAAACGGCCGCTGCTGCAGCCGGATCTTTTCCCCGTCGCGGCGCACCTCCCCAGCCCGAAGGTCCACCTCGAACTCTCCAGCCCACAGCCGTACGTGTGTCTTGGCTGGTTCTTGCATGGCAAACACTCACCAGCTTTTTGCCTTTGACCTTATCCAGTCCAGAAACCAAGGTCAAGAAAGAAAAAACCGGCCCTGCTTCGGTCATCCTTCGCCTGTTTACCCACAATTTACCCCAATTTACCCGCCGTGCATTGCCGCTGGCAGCCGTTTGGGCGAAGTTCGGGGTGCGCGAAGACTGAAGCGCGAAAACCCATCAGAGTTGTTCCTTAGGAGAGCCGGGGGAACTCCCGTTACATTAGTGTGCCCGGTGCTCTGGACCTCGATTCCGATTTCCACGAACGAAAACCAGTTAGGAGAATGAAATGAGAATCACAGGCATCAGCAAGGCAGTCTGCAGTTTTGTCGCAACTCTGGTCCTAACTGCTACGGCAATTGGCCAGAACGCTGCAACGAGTTCAACATGCCAAGCAATTGGCGGCTTTATCTCGACGAACGTTGGTGGATGGGGCGCCAACACAACCATGGGAACCGCGGTTGGCGACCTGGCGGGGGCGGTCGGGGTAGAAATTCTCGGTATAACTACCGGAAAGAATGGTGTCGTCGACGTTTCTGTGCAACACCACTGGGTAACGGTCACCGGCGAGACACTCACGGTTGATAAGGCGGACCTCTATGGAGTGTATGTTGCTCCCGGACTATTGGCAGTTACCACTTACAAGGTGCACATCGCCGGCGGCACGGGCCGATACCAGAACCTCTCCGGGGACATCAATGTCATCGGCGAAGCGGATTTCAACACGAACCATACCGCGCTTCAATATTCGGGACAACTCTGCACAACTGAGCCTTGAGAAAGCGCGGGAGAGCCAATCCGTCATTGAGATCTCGTTTGACGGAGAACATTCGTATCGGGAGGCAAATCGGCGTGAGGCATGCGGAAGTACTAATGGGTTTGGTGGAGAAACCGGGACCTGTGGCAGCCCACTCTTGCCGGTGGGAAGAGGGACCTCTCCAGGCGCGAAACCCAGTTCGAGCAGGATGAGGATGCACCATCGCAAATCCGGGGCAAAGACCCCAATGAGGCCTTTGCCCCGGGATTTCACGGCCACATCCGCTGTCTTCCACACGATACTGCAACCTGGCCAATCTCAGGTGGGAGGCCGAGGTACTCGCCCGAGGAAAGATAGACTCTGTTGCCATCCGTTCCAACAAGAATCTTCTTGTGCCCATCGTGCGTGATCTGCCTGTAGGCCGTAATCCTCGGCGGTGGGAGCGGACGCCTCAAGTACCAGATGCCAAACACAAACAGGAGAAGGGCGACGGTGCCAAGGGCCCTCGGCCACAACCACCGTCGCCTGCCGCCCTTCTTCGTCAGGTCCGAATCAGCCAGGGTTGCTGCCTTCGGCGATCGCTCAACTGGTTCGGCGGCGGACGAATCCGCTCCAAGGATCTCTTCGGCAACGACCGGGCACAGCCAGCGGTAGCCGACGCTGGTCACGGTTTCGATGAATTTAGGCTCGCGAGCGTCGTCGCCGAGCAGGCGGCGCAGGAGGGCGATGGCGCGGGTGAGTGAGTTCTCGGTGACCGCCGCGTCGCCCCAGACGGCGTTGAGCAGCTC
>JASHTH010000054.1 GCA_030040655.1 Acidobacteriaceae bacterium
TTCCTTGAAGCCGGACCGGCCGTGCTCATTTTTCTGCCCATCCGCAACTCGGGCACAACGTCGCTCGATGTCAAGCAGCAGACCGCGGTCAGCGGCTTGTACGGCGGCGGTTTTGCCTACGAGGTCAGCCCCAGCTTCGACATTCGCGCCGAATATCGAGGCCTGGCAACCAAAGTTCCCACCTTCGGCGACACCGCCCTCAAAACCAACAAGTGGTACAACATCAACGAACCGGTCTTCGGCGTGGCGTATCACTTCTAACGAGGGACTAAGGGACTGGGGGACTACGGGGCTAAAGGACGAGCGCGACGGATCGCAAGCCCGCCGATGGCCCGATGGTGCAACTGAGAACTGCGAACTCATTCTTTGAACTTTCGCCTCTGGTCCCTGACCCCTTACCCTGGCGGGGTCACGCCAGCACCATCACCATTGCGCCTGCGGTGATGAGCAGACCGCCCACGATCGCGCCTGCCGTCAGTTTCTCGCCCAGCAGCAGCCATGCAAATGCGATGACCAACGGCACGCTGAGCTTGTCCAGCGGGGCTACGCGCGAGGCCGGCCCCAATTGCAAGGCGCGAAAGTAGCAGAGCCATGAAAGGCCCGTGGCCACGCCCGAGAGACCCAGATAAAGGCAGGTGCGGCGGTCGAGCCCGCGGATCTCGCCGTGCTTGCCCAGGCCGATGGCGATGCCCCAGGTGAAAAGGACCACCACGCTGGTGCGCAAGGCCGTAGCCAGGTTCGAGTCAACGTGCTCTACGCCGACCTTGGCCAGCAGGGCCGTAGCCGCGGCAAAAGCCGCCGAAAGAATCGCCCATCCGATCCAACTCATGGGCAATATCGTACGCGCTGCTCGTCCCGGCCGCCGTCTACACTCAAGATCATGGAGCGTGGCCAAGCGAGCAGAACCGCCTTGCGTGTGGCCATGCGCCGCGCCGTTCATCAGTTGCTCGACCGTCCGCCGGTGCTCGACGATCCGATCGCGGTGCCGCTGCTCGGAGCTGAATTCAACGTGGATCGCAAGCGCGAATCGCATCCCGTCGCGCGCGCTTTTCGCGCCTTCATGGCCGCGCGCAGCCGCTGGGTCGAGGATCGCCTTGCCGCTGCCGCCACGGCTGGAACCCGCCAATATGTCATTCTCGGCGCCGGGCTCGACACCTATGCGTGGCGCAATCCTTTTCCGTCCCTGCGCATCTTTGAAGCGGATCTTCCGGCAACCCAGGACTGGAAGAAATCGTTGCTTGTGCAGGCGCGATTGGCAAGGCCCGAGAATTTGACCTTCGCGCCGGTCGACCTCGAGCATAAAGCGCTTGCCGAAGGGCTTCGAGAGGCCGGGTTCGATTCCGGCGCGCCGGCGTTTTTCGGATGGCTCGGCGTCGTTCCCTATCTCTCGCTCGAAGCGTTTCGCTCCACGCTGGCAACCATCGCTGCGCTGCCCGCCGGCACTCAGGTTGCTTTCGACTTTGCACTGTCGCCGGAGACCTTCAACCCCCTGCGCCGAAAATTCTTCGATGCGCTCGCCACTCGCGTGGCCGAGGCCGGTGAGCCGTTCAAGCTTTTCTTTGCGCCGGAGCAACTGGAACAGGAGCTGCGTGGTGCCGGTTTTTCAGCCTTCGAGCAGATCGGTCCCGAGGGCCTGAACGGTCTCTATTTCCGCGGCCGCGAAGACGGCCTCGAGCTTCCATCGCCGGGACTGGGCAGGATGGCGGTCGCCGCGGTATAGGAGAAGCAAGGATGCACCCGGTACGCCGCGCACGGCCCGAAGACCTGGACCAGATCGCCGCCATGCGCAAATTGCTCTGGCCCGACAGCCCCTTCGCAGAGCACCGCGCGGAGGCTGAGGAAACGCTCGCCACCGGCAGGAATGGGACGCTGCCCGCGGCGACCTTCGTCGCCGAAGATGAAGACTGCCGGCTCGTCGGATTCATCGAAGTCGGCCTGCGCTCTCACGCCGACAAATGCAACCCGGTGCGTCCGGTCGGTTTCGTTGAAGGATGGTTCGTCGCCGAAGAGTTTCGGGAAAAGGGAATTGGCGGGGAGTTGATGCGTGCCGCCGAGGAGTGGTGCCGCAAGCAGCGTTGCCTGGAAATGGCCTCCGACGCCCGAATCGACAACACCGTTTCGCAGGACGTGCATGAAGCGCTCGGATTCGAGATCGTGGATCGCTGCGTGCACTTTCGCAAGTCGCTATAGCGGTCCATGCATTCTGCAGTCGGCGTTTCACCGGCGGGGTGCCTCAGGTCCGGGGTCCCGGCGAACGTGTTCGCGGGGCGGAGATCCGTCTGTTCGGACCTGGGCTCCTGGTCAGCGGATGATTCAAGGGTGGGTTATCGCTTCACCGCTACAATATCCTTGGAATGCCCCGCCGTCTCGCGATACTCGCCGCGCTGCTTGCTGTCGTCCTTTCCGGATGCGGCTACCACACGCTGGGAGCGGCCGCGCATCTCCCTCCGGATATGCGCACGCTCGCCGTCCCGGAGTTCGCCACGCACACCGAGTCGTATCACACCGAGACGGTGATGACCGACGCGGTCATCCGCGAGTTTGCCGCGCGCACGCGGTTTCGAGTGACGCCGCGGGATGACGGACAAGCCGATGCCGTGCTCCATGGGACGATCCTCACCCAGACCGTCGCGC
>JASHTH010000436.1 GCA_030040655.1 Acidobacteriaceae bacterium
TTCAGATCAGTGGCGGGAACTGTGCGACCAGCGGCGCGGGGACTTCGACCGGCGCAGAAGTCACCATGACAGGCAGTTCTACTACCACCGTGAAATACGCCTTGGCTTCCAATCCCGGCACTTGCACGGGCACGATGTTGTGGCCCGATGTGCGCCAGTTCGATGAGCGAGTATATGAAAATGACCCATCTTCGACACAGACGCCCGCTCCGCCGACAAGTTTAACAGGTTCGGTAACAATTTCGACTCAATAGATCTATCAAACATGGTTAAAGCGAACTTCCATCGTGGGTGTGCGGAAGTTACGCCCAGGCAGATCTGGCGCTGTCTCTCACGATACATCGGCGGGCGCGTACGCGGTTGCGATTAGATAGTCGCGCCAGCGGGGAACCAGATGGAGCGGATAGCCGAGCAGAGCAATTGGCCGGTGAAGTGGGTTGGTTGGGATGTGGTGGAATTGAACATACTCGACTTCGCGCTTGGCGAATCCGGCTTTCTTGAACTGCCAGTCGAGGTGGTCCCGGCTGTATTCCAGAACGTGAAGCAAAGCGACTTCCTCGTCCGGATATCGAAAATAGTCAAAGATCGGCTTGCCAAGCGCCATGTAGGCGACGTTTCGGAGCCGGTAGAGATTTGGGGTCGTACAGAAGACGACACCGCCAGGTCGCAGAGCTTTTTTGATGCGCTCGAGGACCAGATAGCCAGGAATCGGCAAGTGTTCGATCACCTCGGAAAAGAAAACGAAGTCGAACCTGCCAGCGAAGGGAGGATCGGACTTGCACAGATTCCAGTTGAGCGTTTCGACTCCGTGGCTGGCGATATAGTCGAGATGCGGCCCTGGAAGGTCTGCGGCCACCCCGCGGTCGTTCCACAACTTGGCGCACATGAGAGCCAACTGGCCACCGCCGATGTCCAGCACGTCAACCGGACGGGACGGAGCCAGCGCGGCGAAACGCCGGATGCACTCTTTGTAGCGCGAGCGGTAGCGGAGATAATAATCTC
Source organism: Acidobacteriaceae bacterium (assembly GCA_030040655.1). Taxonomy (GTDB): domain Bacteria; phylum Acidobacteriota; class Terriglobia; order Terriglobales; family Acidobacteriaceae; genus Telmatobacter. The sequence goes on from JASHTH010000436.1 coordinate 1,003, forward strand.
GTCCACCAAACTGGAATTCCTCCCGGCACACAAAGCGCTCATACACCGAATCGAACTCTCGCGGATTCCACAGCCGTGACATCGAATCAACCTCCATCTCAAGAAAACTCCCGCCAAAGTCAGACGTTCCGACAGCCGACGGATCGATCTTCCCGGCGGAATCGCACACGCAAGAATAGCTAGTTTGAACACAGTACCTTTGGCGGTGGCAGATCCGGTCTCGGACCTCGTCCAACAGCCCAATTCAGGACATGCGTAGTGCTGAGCGCCTTCGCGTCCCAGGTCAGGCGTTCCCGCGCGTAGGACATGCCTCTCTGGCGTAACCGATATAGAAGATCCCGATCCTGAACGAGACCGGCCAGAATCTTCTCCATCCGCGACACGATTTCGCCTTCGCTTGTAAGCGGTACCTTGTACCCCACCTCGGGATAAACGATATCTCCTGGCCCGCCAAAGTCCGCAACCACAGGGACTGCACCATTGGCGAGAGCTTCAAAGACGACGCCTGCACCGTTGTCGCGGACTGACGGAAACAGAAACACATCGGCAGTTCTCAGCCTGCAAAGGACATCCGCGTGGCTGATCCAGCCGCAAAACGAGACCGCGTCCTCAATTCCGAGGGATGCCGCGAGCTGCTCTAGGCGGTTCCGCTCCGGGCCGTCGCCGATCACTGTGAAGTGTGCCTTACCGGCTCGCAAAACAGGAGCAGCGGCGCGCAACGCGATATCACAGGCCTTTCGTGGAACGAGGCCGCCAACAAAGATCAGGTCGAGCTTGGCGCCCGCCTCTGGCGAACGCGAGTCGTCAACACACTGGGAGCTGCTGATGCCCGGCTCGGGAACAAAGAATACCTTGTCGCCGTATCCGGCAAACTCGGAGTACGTTTGGGAGGAGGCGGCTATGATTGCCCTCGCGTCCCGATACGTCGAGCGAGCGAAAGGCAGATATCTATAGAGATTTCGCAGGTTTGAGATCCATTGCTTTTGGTTTTCAAGCTGGCTAAAACCACGGGGCCAGGGCAATCCGCCATTGAGCGGACCAACCACGAATGGTATCGGGCCCTTGCGCAAAAAAAAGGCGAAAGGACTGGGCAAACTCGGTGTCATCGGTACGAGACGCAAGACAACATCGAATTCCCCGGCAAAGATACGATGCTTTAACTGCCGCCACGCGTACCATTCAAAGGCAAGAGAAAAGGGGTATCCGAAGGCTGTCACTGCCTGAGAGTCAAAATTCGATTTGAAGATATGGCGAAAGCCCCAGTCCTGCATACGTTGCAGCGCCGGCATCCTGACCACCTCGACGCAGCGAAAGGGCGCCCCCGCGCGGCGTACCCTGTCTTCGCTCGCCGACCCCACAACGATCGCAACGTCATGGAGATGAGCGAGAGCTGCCGCATGCGAATAGGTGACAAACGGAATGCTGACTCCCTCCGGATTGCTATCCGGCGCCAGCAACAAAATGCGTAATCGGTTCATAATCTGTCGTCGCGGATCTTCTTCGTACGGACGGGATGCGGGTCTAACGGCGGCAGCATCTTGCAGTCTGAGTTCCTAATCTTGGCACTGAACAAGCTCTACCTTCTCCTTTCGTCTGATCATTTCATCGATGCGATCGATTACGTGTAGAGTCTGATCCGAAAACTTTCGCGCAAATAGTATTTCTCCGGGGCCCCACTCATCCTCGATCAATATCCTTTCCTGCGATTCGAAGAAGTCGACGTTCTTTTCATTGAGAAGTGCCGGGTGAGGCATATTTGGTCCATACTCTCTGTAAAACAAGCTCCTCCGGCATCGCGGTCGAAATGAGGAGTTACCCAGAATTGTATGAAAGAACCATTCGTCGGGAGACATAAAAGTGTTTTGGAAGAATGCCTCCACATGCGGGTTCTCCATCGCAAACTTCACAATATACTCGCACGCGTCCCTGGACAATGAGCATGAGGCAACCCCTGCGTAGGCCTGGAGGCCAACCAGGTGCCTGCGATAGTTGCGCCGCGCGAGGCCTATCTTTCCCAGCGCGCGCGTGGCGAACCGCAGGAGCGGCTTAGTGGACGGATATCTGAACGCTTCAAGCCTGGACAGCTGAAACCCAGGTGCTGGCATTTCCACTAGGCTTAGAAATTCTGAGTCACTGTTCTCCGCGAAGAACCTTTGAATGTACATGCCGCTGCGAAGCGGATAGTCGCTCCCCTGCATGAAGACGAAGTAATCGTACCCCGGCGGGGAGTCGAGTGCCTGCCGCATTAGGCGCATCATTGCCACTACCGTAGAGAATTCACCCCAATAGACCGGTATCCGCGGCTCCAGGAAGGTCACGTTCTTTCCACGGATGCCGGAGAACTTCCGGATATCCGACTTCGCATCGACATGGATGAAGAACCCACTACCTTCGCAGGAGAGCGTTTCGATCGCCCTCTTTTGAAGATACGGATTACTGTGGACGAGCATTAAATAGGCGATTTTCATCGGTCGGAGACGACTTTGGGTATTAGGGTCTTGCGCAGTGCCAGCGGAGACGGAGCGTGCGCAGGCACCTTAACTCGCTTCGGAACGGTCATGCTTCCCATCAGGAGCGTAAACCATAGGAGGCCTCCGCCTAACGCGGCCTCAGTCACGTTGTAAAGAAGCAGGAAAGACCACACACCCACACTCAATGAGACCAGGGGTGTTAGAGGCTCGTCGAGCTGTCTGCATATCTTGCGATAGGTTGCGATCAAAAATGTAGAAACAAGTCCCAGCCCGATCAATCCGAGGTCCAAGTACGTTTGAAGATACCCGTCATGCGCTTCGAACACATCGTCGCCGGTCAGTCTGGACCATACCCACTCAATCCGCCAGCCAAGCCAGAAACTCTGATAGCCGCAGCCCAAGACGCGGTTGATCGGCACGCTCAGAAGAACCTTCCAGATGCGAGTTCTGTCGGACATGTCGGCGGTTCCACCGACGGCCTTCGACATCTCGGCGCCTAGGCCCAAGCCCACATTCAGAATCAAATAAAGCAGAAAAATCCCTGGCGCCGCAACTTTGATCCAACTGACATGCCGCCGGCCAAAGTTGGAATGCGCCGCGACGATCATCAACGACCCGAGAATCAGGCAGACCGTCGAGGTCTTGCTCCCGCACAGATGGAGCAGGTAGAGGGCCATGCTGATCATGAGGAGATTCATAAGGATGACCCGCCTGATGCGCTTGTCCCTTCGCTGATTCCAGCGCGCGGCAGTATCCCAAAAAAAGAAGATCCCGCTCGCCAGACACAGGAGACCGAGCATGTTCTTGCTCGTCGTCACACCTGTATACTCCATGTCGCCCCAAACTGACCATGTCCTCCCAAGATTGGGGTAATACCTGACGAGTACGACCGACAGAGGCACCGTCGCATAGTAGAGCCGACGCAGTACGGTACGCACAGCTTCGAGGCGGTTACGGTCAGTGAGGATCACCAAGACCGCCATGTATATGCCCGTATCACGAAACCACTTCTTGAACGTTGGGAAAGGAAAATCCGACCACGCAACGCTGAGCAGAGCGAACGCCAGATACAGCACGAGAGCAGGATTCTGCGACACGAATCTACCCCACTGGAACGAGCGTGAAACGAGGATCGAGAATGCCAGCAGCATGAGAAGTGAAAAGATCGTGCGGTCCAGCGGGCTTCCCTCTTCCAAAGCTAGCTCGAGATTCCCGGAACGGGAAAAATTGAGCCACATGGCAGGCGACCGCGATGCGATGAAGAAGAACCAAGTCAGGGGCACCCACAATGCCGCCGAAGCCTTGGGATCCCGTGCCGGGTCGAACCAGAAGAGGGCCAGGAGCGAAACAAGCCAGATACAAAGGAGTAAAGGGGGCATTATGCTTTAATAACCTGACGAATTGCAGCCACTACACTTCGATTGAGCACCTTATCTACTGCGTCGTTTCTGTTTGCCAGGAAGAGCCCCAGCCTGCCGGTAAATAACAGCAGCGTTAGGTGCGCGTCCTACGACACGGGCACGAAGCTCGCACGTAACCACTCTTCCAACACTACAAGGCTGAAGAGGATCTTGTGGTGGTCGCTCTCGCCGGAGCGGTGCCGATCGAGAAGCTCACGGACGGCCGCCGGCTGCAAGTAATCAAATATGTGCGACTGCCGATCCAGCAAGATTTCTTCCATTTTCTTCGAACGCGCGACACGAAACCATTCGTCTACAACATTCGCGGCAAATCCACGCTTCTTGCGCCGAAGGATCGCAGCTGGCAGGAATGCTCTGCAGACCTCCTTGTGAACCCACTTGCCCCTGCCATTCCGCACCTTGAAGCTCGCGGGAAGTCGCTCTCCATATTCGACAATTTCTTTATCCAAGTATGGTACACGCACTTCCAGGCTGTGTGCCATCGAGAGCTTATCGCCGTACATCAGCAATTCGTCCGGGAGAGTCGAGCGCAACTCAATGAACTGAAGACCGCCGAGCTCGTCCGTATTACGGTCCATCAGATCGGAGAACTCCTCCCATGATGTTAAGATTTCGTCCCCGGCCGAGGGCGGCAAGAGATCCGATTTGAACAGGCCATCAATTTGATCGCCGGGCAAGAGTGATAGCACCTGCTGGTATCGTCGCAAACGGTCGGGTGTATCCAGAGACCGCACCCCGCGCTTCAGCGTTTCATTCCTGGGTAACGCTTCAACAAGGTATGCGACCGGCCCTCGTACCCACGTCGGCAAGCCCCCCCAGAGTTGACCATATCGAGTTCCGAGATGGCGGCGATATCCGCCGAAGAGTTCGTCTGGGCCTTGACCAATGAGCGCCACCTTCACGTCGCGCCGAGCGCGTTCGCAGACAAAAAACATCGGCAAAACCGACGACGTAGCAACCGGTTCCTCCATGAACTCAACGACGCGCGGCAGCGATTGTTCGAAAGTCCGGTGGTCAAGCAAGACTTCCGTATGATTCGATGCGAATACGGCGGCCGTTTTGGCTGCGTCCGTAAGCTCGTCGTCGGCAAAAACTTCGCCGTAGCCGACCGTGAATGTGTGCCAAGAATTCCCGTAGAGATTCATTAGAGCCAGGAGCAGCGCCGAATCGACGCCCCCGCTTAGCAATAGCCCAACCGGAACGTCACTGAGCAGGTGGCGTCTGACGGCCCGTTTGTAAATCTCGAGCAGTTCCTCCTGTGCCTGAGCTTCGGACATCGCAGGTGAGAACGGCTCGGGACGGTAACGGTACCAGCGCCGCACACTGGACCTGCCCTCCTCGAATACCAGCATCGTTCCGGCAGCGAGCTTGCGGATGCCCTTAAATACGGTATACGGAGAAGGAGTAAAGCGATAGCGGAGGAAAAGGTTCAGGGCCGAAGGATCTGGCTCGGGGCTCTCGTTGGTTGCGGCCAAAATGGCTCGAATCTCCGAACCAAACGATACTTTGCCATCCTCTATTTTGTAATAAATGGGCTTGATGCCGAATGCATCTCGCGCGATCACAAGCCGTTGCTTTCGTTCGTCCCAGATCGCGAGGCCGAACATGCCATTCAAGCGGTTGAAGACTTCGTCGCCCCACTGCTTATAGCCGAGTACGATCACTTCCGTATCGCAACGAGTGCGAAGTATGTGGCCGAAGCTTTCGAGTTCGAGGCGCAGCTCCGGGAAGTTGTAAATCTCTCCGTTGAAAACGACGCGGACAGACCCATCGGCATCGGACATAGGCTGGTGACCGCCCTCGATATCAATAATAGAGAGTCGGCGGAATCCTAATCCGATCGGACCTTTGATGTAGTAGCCTTCATCGTCAGGCCCGCGATGAACGATGCTGTGTGCCATTGTCTGGATGTCTCGCAACAGAACCGGATCAAAGCGTTCGAAGTTGAATTGGCCACAGATGCCGCACATATGAAACCTATGCCTTCACGGCGGAGCGATTCTCGTGCTCACTGCTTCCGAACAAAAGCAAACAGAGGCTGCGAAACAGTTGTGCTTGCGCCCAACGATGCATCGGCACGTTGTCCCAACCGAGCAAAAGTTGTCTGGACCGGAATGATCCGTCCGGCCGCTGCCAGCGCGTCATCAGATCCCCCACCACCCGGGTGAGTACAGCCCCAAGCTCTGGGAACCGGTCGCGCAACAGTACGGCTACGTTGACGCATTCAGCGTAATCGTACAGCTCTCGTCGGTACGTAATCATCCTCGGAGCCC
>JASHTH010000055.1 GCA_030040655.1 Acidobacteriaceae bacterium
TTCGCCGAACTTCGCGTCGGAGACGATCTTCACGAAGCCGTCGTGGCTGTCGACAATGGAGGCTTTGGAGTTGCCGCCGAAGGGGAACTTCCCAATCTTGAGTTGATGGCCCTTCTCTTTGGCTTGGGCCTCGGTGAGGCCGACCGACCCGATCTGCGGTTCGCAAAAGGTGCAAGCCGGAATGCGATCGCGGCGCACCGGCCGATACGCGCGGCCGGCAATCTTGGCGACCGCGACCATTCCGCTCATCGAGCCGGAATGCGCCAGCTGAGGAAATCCGGCGACGATGTCGCCGATCGCGTAGATGCCGGGTTCGGCCGTCTGCATCGTATCGTCGACTTTGACGAAGCCGCGATCGAGCTCGATTTTCGTGCGCTCGATCCCGATGTTGTCGGTCAGCGGCGCACGGCCGACGGCCACCAGAACCTTCTCGGCTTCCTTTACCTGCGATTTGCCGTTGGCGTCGGTGAAGGTGACCTTCACGCCCGCGTCGGTCTTCTCCACTTTTTCTACGCGGGCTCCCGTACTCGCATCGATGCCGCGCTTGCGGAAGACGCGCGCGAGTTCCTTGGAGATCTCTTCGTCTTCCAACGGGACAAGGCGCGGCAGGAACTCGAGAATCGTCACTTCCGAGCCGAAACTGCGGAAGATGGAGCCGAACTCGACACCCACGGCGCCGGCGCCGATCACGATCAGCGATTTTGGCGGCTGGTCCATCGAAAGAATTTCGATGTTGGTGAGAATGCGGCTGTCGGGCTCGAGGCCGGGCAGCATTTTCGCTCGGGACCCGGTGGCCAGGATGATGTTCTTCGCTTTGACCTGACTCGTCACGGAGGCCGCGGAGCCTCCTGCTTCGGGGCTGAGTTCGAGTGTATGAACGCCATCTTTGGCCGGGCCGGTCAGCCGCGCGAATCCCGGGATCGTTTCGATCTTGTGCTTGCGCATCAGGAACTCGAGGCCCTTCACATGGCGCGTGACGATGTCGTTTTTGCGCTTCATCACCGCGGCCCAGTTCAGCGCCGGCGCGCCGATGCCGTCAATGCCGTACTCGGATGCGTGCTTCAGGTGATCCCAGATCTCGGCGTTGAAGAGCAACGCTTTAGTGGGAACGCAGCCGACAAGCAGGCAGGTGCCGCCCAGCCGGTCCTGCTTCTCGATCAGCGCGACTTTTAGGCCGTACTCCGCGCCGCGAATCGCGGCCGTGTAACCTGCCGGGCCTGCGCCGACGATGGCGACGTCGAAGATAATTTCCGCCACGCGAACTCCGTTTCCGCGGCGTGGAAACGCGCCGCTACGCCTCGGCTAGTGTAAATGGAGGCGCGACTCGACAAGCTCCGCGGCGGCCCGGATGGCCTCGGGCTCGTCGCCGAAGCCTTCGATCCAGTGCACGCCGGGCTCACGCCGGAACCAGGTCATTTGCCGCTTGGCCAGGTTGCGATGGCCTTGCTGCGCGGCCTTCAGCGCGTCTTCTGCGCTCAATTCGCCTCGCAGAACCTGAAGTGCCTGCCGGTAGCCCAGCGAGTCAAGCGCCTTCACCGGTCCGTAGCGGCTGAGCAGGCCGCGTGTCTCTTCGATCAGGCCAGCGGTGAACATGGCGGCGCATCGGCGATCGAGACGTATGTAGAGCTTCTGCCGTGGTGGATTGAGGCCGATGCGCAATAGACGGAAACCGGCCAGCGGATCGCGCGAGAGCATCTGCGACATGGGCTTGCTGGCGGCAAGGCAGACCTCGATGGCGCGGATCAGCTTGGGCGTGTCGTTGGCCTGGATGCGGGCGGCCGAATTCGGATCGAGGCGCGCGAGGATCCGGTGCAACCATCCATTTCCATGATTCCGGCGGCTGTGTTGCAGTCGCTCGCGCAGGTCGATCTGGCGCTCGGGTCCGGCGAAGATGCCCTCGACCAGTGCACGCAGGTAGAGGCCTGTGCCTCCGGTGACGATGGGAAGCTTTCCTTGAGATGCAATTTCGTGCAGCGTCGCGCGCGCCCTGCGGCTGTACTCGCCCGCAGTAAATGCATGGTCCGGATCGACGACATCGATCAAGTGATGGCGCACCTTGGCTCGATCTTCGTCGGATGGCTTCGCCGTGCCCAACTCCATGCCGCGGTAGACCGCGACCGAGTCGCAACTCACGATCTCGCCGTCGAAGCGCGCTGCGAGCGCAAGAGACAGAGCCGTTTTGCCGCTGCCTGTGGGGCCGAGCAAGATCAAAGCCGGCGGGTCGTGGGACTCCTCTACCTCCACTCTTTGCCGCGCTTCGCCCGTGCGCGAAGCACTCATGGGCGCCACCAGCCCGGCGGAAAGATCCACCCGGGGTTGGTGTGAAAAAGCCACCAGGTGAGAATCGCCAACGCAATCAGCACCAGCCCGATCGCCTGGTTGCGCCGGTACAGCCGCCGCTGCTCTTCGCGGGCCTCCTGCTCGGCCTTCTGCTCCAGATAGGGCTTGATGCGGGTTTGGACCATGGCGGGCTTTCTCGTAAATGCGATCCGTCAAAACATTCCCGGCGCGAACCACAGGCACAGTATAGGTCGCCGCAACATTTGCTTGGCCGGTCCCGGTTTGACTTCCCGCCCCCTTCTTTCCGACCATAGCCTTTCGGGCTTTGGCGGCATCGGGCGATGGGGGCAACGGGATGAAGGTTCTCGTCTTCGGTTCGGGCGGGCGTGAGCATGCCCTCGTCTGGGCGATCAAGCGCAGCGAGCGCATTACGGAGGTGGTGTGCGCGCCGGGAAACGGCGGCATCGCCCAGGATGCGCGCGTGGTTCCGGCCGACCTCAAAGATCTGAACTCGATGGTCCGCGTGGCCGAAGCGGAAAGACCCGATCTGATCGTCATAGGACCGGAGCTACCGCTCAGCCTGGGCGTCGTGGATGCCCTTCGCGATCGCGGCTTTCGCGTCTTCGGGCCCACGCGCGAGGCGGCCATGCTCGAGACGAGCAAGGGCTTCGCCAAGCGTTTCATGCAGCGGAACAATATCCCCACTGCGGCTTACGTCATCTGCTCGTCGGTCCAAGAGGCCGAACAAGCGGTCGAGCTTTTTCATCCGCCCATCGTGGTCAAGGCCGACGGACTGGCCGCCGGCAAAGGCGTTGTCCTTTGCCCGTCGCGCCACACTGCGGTCGAGACGGCGCAGGGAATGTTGTCGGGGGCGCTGCTGGAAGTGGCGGAAAAGCAGGTTGTTATTGAGGAGTGCCTGGCGGGCGAGGAGATCAGCCTTCTTTGCCTGACCGACGGCAAACATGTTGTTCCCTTAGCCCCGGCCCAGGATCATAAGCGCGTCGGTGAGGGCGATACGGGTCCGAACACCGGCGGGATGGGCGCCTATTCGTGCGACGATCTGCTCGAACCGGCCATGCAGGAGTGGATTCTCCATCACATTGCCGAGCCCACCGTTCGCGGAATGGCGGAAGAAGACACGCCGTTCACGGGCGTGCTTTACTGCGGCCTGATGATGACGGCGCGCGGCCCGCAAGTCCTCGAATTCAACGTCCGATTCGGCGATCCCGAGACGCAGGCTATCCTGGCGCGCCTGGAGAGCGACCTCGTGGAGTTGATCGAAGCGGCAGTCGACCGGCGGTTGGCCGAAATCGCCCCGCGCTGGAGTCCCGGCGCATCGGTGTGCGTGGTGGCCAGCTCGAGCGGTTATCCCGGTACTTTCCGGTCCGGATTCCCGATCGGCGGCTTGAGCGCCGCGGTCAAGGTTCCCGGGGTCCAAGTCTTTCATGCCGGCACGGCGATAAACGGCGAACAATTGGTGACGGCAGGCGGACGGGTGCTGGGAGTGACGGCGGCGGCCACTTCGCTCGACGAGGCGCTGGCGCGCGCGTATCAGGCGCTCGCCGAGATTCAATTCGAAGGCATCTACTACCGCCGCGACATTGGCCATCGCGCCGCAACAAGGAGGAATGCATGACCCTGGCACTGACTCTGAAGGAACTGCTGGCCTGGAATCGCGAGTCGGCCGGCTTCTGGCGGGCGCATCTCGATGCCAATCCGGTGCTGCTCGAGTTGCCCTGCGGAATTGGCGGCGCGGCCAATGTAAAACAGTTCGTGGCCCATATTTGGGGCGCGGAATTGCGCTGGAGTCAGCGCGTCGCCGGGTTGCCGGTGACGCCGCGAGAAGAGATGCCCTCGACGCCGCTGGAGGCAATCTTCGGCATGCACGAAAGAGCCGCTGCGCTATGGGAGAATCTGCTCGACGATTCGGGCATTGACTGGGACGCCACCTTGCACCATGACTGGCTGCCGCCTCATGTACAGGACTCGTCACGGAGAAAAATAGCGGCGCACGCCCTTTTTCATAGCCAGCGGCACTGGGCGCAACTGGCCACTCTGGTGCGCAACGCGGGGTTCCCCTCGGAGTTCAAAGGGGACCTGATTTTCAGCCGGGCCCTAGGCTAGCCCCGGGAGACGTCGCAGGTACGGGCCTTGGTTTTGCCTGCTGCTTTTGAAAACAGGAGCGGCACAGAACCGGCCTGCCCTGGGTGGGCCTGAACGGTACCGTCGTCTCCGTTCCGCAAGCCGAGCAGGTGGTGCGCGTCTCCGGTCGAACCCTGGGCCCGCCGTCGGTGCGCTTTGCTTTGCATTGCTTGCAGCGCTTGGGGTCGTTGGTGAATTTCTTGTCGTAGAAAAAGAGCTGCTCTCCTGCGGTAAAGACAAAATCGGCTCCGCACTCGACGCACTTGAGAACTTTGTCCTGGAATTCCATGGCCGGCTTCCCCGAAGAAGGGAAAGGCGCCGAAATCGGCCACAGAGGAAGATGCCCGCCGGTCCCGTTTCCCTGTCTTCATGCTTGTCAACAACAAGGGCCCGGGCCGCAAAAAGGCAGCGGCGAATCTGATTCGATTCAACGAATCGCCTAGAGTGAGAAGACAGCCTCGACGCGCGAGGGCTGAGCGATCCGAACGATGGATGAAATCGCAACGAGCGCCCCGGCCCGGCGTGCTTTGCGGCTCTTTCCTTCGCATGGCTCAACAGGAAAAGCCAGGGCGGCTCATGTCGCGATCTAGGCGTTGACGAAGGTTAGTCCTGCTCTTTGCGAGCCTTCTTGCGATTCCGCTTGCGCGCCAAGGCTGCCTTGACGCGGCGCTTCTCGCCAGGTTTCAGGTAGTAGGAGTGACGCTTGACTTCCTTGATAATGTCCTCCTGCTGTACCTTACGCTTGAACCGGCGCAGCGCATTTTCCAGCGGTTCGCCTTCCTGAACGCGAACCTCTGCCAAGATTTTCCACCTCCAAACTTGGCGAATGGCCACTTTCATCATACCGGCAAGATTGGTGATGTGGTCAAGTCCGCGGCAAGGGTTTTTCCTAGGTGAAACTTACGGATTTTTATAACTTCGTTGCATTCCGTGCAGGCGCCGGCCCCGTAGTCGAGGCTTGTGGCCTCAATGCCGGTGTCCCGCCGCAGGTCGAGTAGACTCATCGCAGAGGGGTTCAGTGATTCGCCGCTACCAGGGACACCATCCATTTGTCCCCCCGAGTTGTTTTGTTGACCTTTCGGCGCAGGTCATCGGAGATGTAACCCTGGGCGAGCGATCCTCGGTGTGGATGAACGCCGTACTCCGCGGCGACGTGAACGCAATCCGCGTCGGCGCCAATTCCAATGTGCAGGACTGCTCGGTTCTCCACGGACAGCGGAACCTGTATCCGGTGATCGTGGGGGATTGGGTCACGATCGGTCACAATGCCACGGTTCATGGTTGCGTTGTCGAAGACGCAGTGCTGGTCGGCATCGGGGTCAGAATCCTGAATGACTGCCGCATCGGCGAAGGATCGATTGTGGCCGCCGGGGCGGTGGTGCCGGAACATACCATCGTGCCGCCGCGAACGCTTTGGGCGGGCGTTCCAGCCAAATTGCGCCGGGAGTTGAGCGACGCCGACTGAGAGCTCATTCTGCAGCATGCAAGGAACTACCTCGAATACACCCGGGCTTATCTCGCAGAGCAGAAGGGAAGCGGTCCTGCGTGAGCTTGATCGCGGGCCCGGCGTTGCATCCATAGGTATCGGGAGATAGCTTTCACTCGCTGCTCG
>JASHTH010000437.1 GCA_030040655.1 Acidobacteriaceae bacterium
ACCTCGATGCTTGGGTCGAAGAACGAGCCCGAAATCAGTGTCGCCTACGACGACGGCGCGGCAAGCGTGCCGGTGAAGCTGGCGCAGCTGGTAACAGAGAGCAGCAAGCCGCTCGAGGTCGTTTTCAACCAGCTCGGCGCCGACATCGGCGCGGTGCTTGTCTGGCAAGGGTCGGACGCCGAGCCGCTCTTCCAGCAAAACGTGCGCGCTGCGTACTGGAATGGCGGTTTGCGCAAGCGGATCGCAACGGGATTCGCGACGCCCGACTGGAACAGCCTCGCCGTCACCAGCCTCGATCCGCGCCCAATTGCGCTGGGCGGCGACGCCGAGGATAACGTCCGGGCCGAGCCATTTTCCGGTTTCGTCCGCACCAGCCCCTTCGCCCACTATTCAGTCACCACGTCGCCCGGAACTCCTTTTTTGGCCGTGCGCTACGAGCTGGGGAGCCTCCCCTACCGGCCGTATCTCTTTTCCATCAGCATTGAGCTCGACGGCAAGTACATTGGCTACGACCAGCCCTGGCGGCAGGGAACGAACTTTCGCTCCATTCCGTTGCCGCTCGACGGGCGAAGCCACACCGTCGATCTTCGCAACGGATTCACGCGCAGCGACAACTATGCCAACCCAACTGCCGGCGGCTTTGGCGGCGGCGGATTCATCGACGCCGTTGCCCTGCCCCCCAACTTCAAGGCCCAAATCAATCGGCCCAAGCCGGATTCGGCAGCCGTGGTCCTTTCGCACTCCGTGGCGATCGGAGAATACGCGGAACAGGCTCCTTATCTTGACCAGGGCCCGGAATCTTCGGTGGCTTGGCCGGTGCAAGCGCGCGCGGTGAAGGCTTTTGGGACGGAAAGCGTGGTTGACGAGAGCTACGCCGGCGAGCTTCTCTTCAACGACTGCCCCACGCTGCAGGCGTGCACGGCCTATCTTGCCACCATCAAAGCGGCGCAGCCGAAGGTCGCGGTCGGTTTCGTGGCCAGGATGCTCAACGATTTCTACCATGGCCCCGCCTCGCATGGCGAGTGCTTGCCCCAATATGAAGAGACTCTGCAGTTTCTGATAGAGGCCTGGAGACAGGAATTTCCCGGCGTGCCGCTTTACGTAGGCTCAGACCTGGGACAATCGGCGGCCAACGAAGCCAAGACCGACGGCTGCACGCCGGGCCTGCTCCTTTCCGATTGGCGGAGCGGCATTGAAGACACGGTGCGGGGTTACGCGGCCCGCAACGGCGACGATTGGCTGCACTTTGTGGACATGAGCCACTGGGTGCCGCAAGACGAGCTGGTGTCAGACGGGGTTCACCCCGGGGTCGAAGGACATGTGCGCATCTGCCAGGCTGTGGCGGATCTGTTTCGTCAGCCGGCGACGTGCGGCGTGCCGCATTAAGGTGTAAAGCTCGCCCCAAACATTCATTTCAAATAGCCTTGAGGGTTCCGCCCAGCGCGGGAATGGACTACGATTCTCCTTTCGGTAAAAGGAGCCTTTATGCCGCGCCGCACCATCTCCGGCGCCGTCTTTCTGGCGCTCGTCTTCGCCGAAATCTCCGCCGCCGGCCAATCCGTCCAGGTCTTCCAGACCACGCCCGATCTGCTGGAAAGCCTGACGCAGCTCGACACATTGCACTTTGAAAGAAATGCAGCGCAAAACGCGATCGTTCCTGTGATCGCGGTGGACGAGAGCCGGCGATTCCAGATCATTGACGGTTTTGGGGCCTCGCTCACCGACGCGGCGGCCTGGCTCTTCGCCAAAAAGCTCACCCCGGCTCAAACGGACGCGACCTTCAAGATGCTCTTCAGCCGCAAGGACGGCATCGGGATCGACTTTCTGCGCCAGCCGGTCGGTTCGTCGGATCTCGCCGTGACGTTCTACTCGTTCGACGATCTGTGCCAGCAGACCACGCAGGCCTGCACGACCCCGCCCGGAGTGAACGACGACAATCTGGACCATTTCTCGCTGAAGCACGACGAGGACTACATCCTGCCGCTGCTCGTCAAAGCGTTGGCCATCAATCCCGAGATCCTGATCATGCTCACGCCGTGGAGCCCGCCGGGCTGGATGAAGACCTCTGGCTCGATGCTCGGCTCGAATCCCGAGACCAAGCAGCCCTCCGGTCTGCGCCCCGAAGCGTACACCGCGTTCGCCGGCTACCTGGTCAAAACGATCCAGGGCTACCAGTCCGCCGGCGTGCCCATCTATGCGCTCTCGGTGCAGAACGAGCCGCTCTTCGCGCCGCCGACTTACAGCGGCATGCAGATGCTGGCCGACGAACAGGCAAAGTTCTTTGGCGACGCTCTGGGGCCGGCGCTGGCTGCGGCGCACTTAAAAACCAAGGTGATGGCCTACGACCACAACTGGGACCGCCCGGATTATCCCGAAACTGTGTTGAACGACCCCAAGGCCGGCGCGCTTGTTGCCGGCACCGCCTGGCACCACTATGCCGGCGATCCCGCGGCGATGACGAAGATTCACGACGAGTTTCCGCAGAAAGACGAATGGGTGACCGAGTCGAGCGGAGGTACCTGGCAGACGGGCAATGTGCTCGGTGAAGAAGCCGGCGAGTTGATCGCCTCGATGCGCAACTGGGCGAAGAGCTACGTCCTTTGGGCGCTGGCTACCGACCAGAACCACGGTCCGCACGTAGGCGGCTGCGACACCTGCCGCGGACTGGTGACGATCGACGACTCCTACTCCGGCACGGCTCGGGTGAAGCTGGAGCCGGATTACTACGTGCTGGGGCAGGCGAGCAAATTCGTTGCGCAGGGGGCGGTCCGCATCGCGTCCGACGAGCCGGCGGGGACGCAGTTGAAAGACGTGGCGTTTCGCAATCCCAACGGGAGCGTAGTGCTGTACACGCTCAATGCAGGGAAAGACGGCCAGACCGTGCGCGTCGTCTTCCATGGAAAATCGGTCATCACGACGATTCCCCATGGATCGGTGGCGACGTTCGTATGGAAGCCATGAGGGCCTCAGCCGTTCGAGAGGATAGAAGCGGCTTTGTAACAGGGCACGACTTTGAGTCGTGTCGATGAACGGCGAAAAACGGGGGGTTTTAACCCCTGGCGTAGAAGCGAACGTGTCTTTGGAACGCGCTCTACTCAGAGCCGTCCGGATTCTCCTCGATGGGGAAGCGCTTGCCGGTTAACGACTTGCTCCCCGATACGCAGGCATTTCCGGGCAGGGCGAAGCGCAGCGGCAGCTCCACAGCGTGGCGGATGCCGATTCGCTTCGTGACCACTGCCTCGGTGGCCGTAAAGCCATCGTCGCGCAGTTGGAGCGGCGAATCCGGATCGGCAAGGTCGACACCGTTGTGGCGCGGCCGGGTGAGATTGAGCGCCTGGCAGAGCCGGCTGGGGCCGGAAGCGATCTCGCGGAGCGGCGCATCGGCGGCCAATCCGCGGTTTCGCGCCATTTCGGCAACCCCGATGACCGGCTCCAGCGCGCGCACCAGCACGCACCCGGCCTGTCCCTCCGGTTCGCAGGTTACGTTCATGCAGAAATAGCGGCCGTAGATGGAATAGACATACGCGTGGCCCGCGGTTTCGAAGATCACGCGATTGCGTGGCGTCGGCCCGCGATGCGAATGCGCGGCCGGATCGGGCTGTTCATTATGCGGGCCCAGGTAGGCTTCCACCTCGACGATCCGGCCGGCGAGGACGCCGGCTCGCGTCTTGTGGACCAACAGCTTGCCCAAGAGGCGCGGCGCCACCTGCTCCGGCGGCGCAAAGAAAAAACTACGCCGGAGCAGGCGGCCGGGCAGTCGGGCGATTTTGTCCTCCTTGGCCCGCAGCCGCTGCATCACTTTTGCGACTTCTCTCATTCCTTCATAATGGCCATCACTTCCTCGGCGTGGCCTTCCCGCGCAACCCTCGACCTCCGACGTGAGCAGCTGACTCGCCACCAACTACGCTTCACATGTGCAAAGCACCCGCCAGCGCGTGGGAGAGAGCAGTCCAACGAATGCTGCGGCTGGAATGCGCAACCCAACCCATTGCCAGTCCCAGAAACATGGCAGCCACCACCAGCTGCACCGCTTCGACAGGCGTCCGGTTGACGGAGGCCGGCGCAGAATGCCACAGGCCGAACCAGAATGAAGGCCAGAGCACACCCCAAAACACGCTGTCGGGGAAGAGACCAGTAAAAACGCCGCGCCAAAGCAGCTCTTCCATTGTGCCGTTCGCGAGCGCCAACGCGATCGAGGCCGCGAGGGCATAGGTCGATTGCCTGAAACCGAAGAACCGGCCAATCAGCGAAACCAGCGGAGGCAGCGCAACCACGAGCCAGGCGAGCCAGGTCATGCGGCCGCGCGCAAAGAGCCGTTTCACCTCCCGCCCTCCCAGAAGCAGCAGCGGCAACGCGACGCACCACACCGCCCAATAGACAAGGATTCCCGCGATCCAGGCGCGCCGATTTCCCAGCGCATGTCCCAGCAGGCGAAAGACCGGGATCATCGACACCACAACCGCCGGAGCCGCGGCGGCTCCGATTCTCTGCCTAAAATTCATGGGCTTCTGGCTCAGTCTCTGCCGTGCCAGCGCAGTGCGCGCCCTATCTGTGCAACTTCTTCCATTCCTTCAAAAGGGCCAGCACTTCCTCCGCGTGGCCTTCGGGCGTAACCTTAGGAAAGACGTGCAAGAGGGTCCGGTCGGGGCCGATCAAGAACGTGGTTCGCTCGATGCCCCACACTTTCTTGCCATACATGTTCTTTTCCTTCATCACGCCAAACTGATTTGACACTTTCTCGTCTACATCAGCGAGGAGCGTGTACGGAAGGTTGTACTTGGCCTTGAATTTGGCCTGGTCTTTGGGCGTATCGCGGGAGATGCCGAGCACCACGGCGCCCGCGGCCTGAAGCTTCTTGAACTGGTCGCGGAAGCCGCAGGCCTCGATGGTGCAGCCGGGCGTATCGGCCCGCGGGTAGAAGAACAGCACGACCGGCTTGCCGGCAGAGTCGGAAAGGCTTATGGTCTTGTCTTCATCGGTTTTGAGCGTAAAGTCGTCGACTTTCTGGTTGAGCTCCATAAGGCGAGTTCCTCTCATGGTAAATGGAATGCTCAAATCGGTTGTCCCTCTGCATTATTTCCGACGCAGGCGGTGGGTGTCATTGGTTCGCGATGCAAACTTCGCGTCGTTCGCCGCCGGTCTGCTCGTCGCGGCCGCCGGGCTGCTTGCGGCGCTCCCGGGATGGTCGCAATATCCGGGCCAGGTGACGAACAATGCCAACAAGGCTCCGGAATTGCGCGCGATCGGCGTGCTCGAGTGGATCGGCCCGGCGGGTAAGCCCACGAGATGCCGCCTGGTGCCGGTGACCGTCTTCGATCAGGGGCAGCTCCAGGACGGCAGCATCTACATGGCCAGGCCGCAGCCCATGGCGCTCGCCGGGGAAGTGGAATATCAGCTCGAAGAGAACGGCAAAACGATAGGGCTTTTCGATATCGAGAACTCGGGCCAGGAGCAGGGCTCCTGGGTGGGCTATGGAACCTGGAAGCCGCTGCCGGGACCTCCCAAGCCGAAGGTCGAGATGGCCAAAGTCGACGACTGGGAAGATCCGGACGACGACAAGCCGGTGCTGCACCGCAAGAAGCATCCCGGCGACACGCAAAGCGGGGGGTCTTCGGGCAGCGGGTCAGAAAATAAAGGTGGGAATGGAGGGTCGGCGTCGAACGCTCCGGCTCCCGATCCCGATCGGCCGGTCCTGCATAAAAGCGATGAAAGCGCGAGCAGCAGCGCGCCGACCGAGGATCCGGACCGGCCCAAGCTGAAGGACGATAAGAAGCCGGCCGACGATGTAGGCCACGTGGATTCGCTGCCCGAGATCAGCGATCCCGACCGGCCGCGTCTGATGCGCGGCAAACCCGAAGGCAGCGGCCTGAATGTGTTGCCCAGCCTGATGGGCCTGCCTCCCGAAATGGAGCAGGCCGTCGCCGTCTCCGATGCGCAGAACCGTCCGGACCACCCCTGGAGTTACAAGTGGGCCAACTTGGCCGACGAAGCCAAGCTGAAGGGCGAGCTCGAGGATATCGCCCGCACAGCGCTGGGCCTCGAGAACCCGGTTCCGGCTTCGACTCCGCAGGCCAAGCGCGTTTCGACGACACGGAAAAACCTCAAGCCGGCTCCGCCGCCGGAACCCGCGCCTCTTGCCGACGAGAAGTTTCGCGTCTTCGAGCTGGCTTACGGCTCCGGCGCGACCATGGTGCTTTCCGCGCACACCGAAGGACCTCTTGATAAGGCAAAATTCGTCACGCTGATCGCGCAGCCCGATCTCTACGGCAACGTGCTGGTGCTGCTCAAAAACGTAACCGACGGCGCGCATCTGGACGAGACGCCGCGCATGAAGCTCATTGACGCCGTGGATGCACTTGCCGACAACCGCGGCGAGTTGCTCTTCGAGTTGCGCGGCGAAACGCAGCGGCAATTCGCGTTGTACCGCGTCTATCGCGGCCAGGCGCAGAAGCTGTTTGTCGGCGGCGGAGTGGAGGTCGGGTCGGGGGAGTAGCCCAGCGTCCAGGGGCAAACAGTGCCAGCGGAGCATCGAACAAGTCAGTTCTTCTTGCGCAGACCTACGATCATCGCGGCAAGCATTCTGCCGACCTCGACGCAAAGTTGCTCGGTCTTCTCGATAGATCGTGTCGTTCCGAATCCAAGTTCCCTTGCGATTGCCAGCTGAGTCTCAACTTCAAAGCTGGAGCCCCGGGCATGGCCTAGAAACTGGATGTATTCGCCACGGCTCGTCCGGCCATAACCTTCGGCGATGTTACTGCCAACTGAGACAGCCGCCCTTCGCAGCTGGTTTGTGAGGCCGAAGCGCTCCGACTCGGGAAACGAGGATGTCAATCGGTAGACTTCGACGGTCAATTGAAGCGCGCGTTGCCAAGCAACGAGTTTCTTGAACGATTCGGGCGTGCACAGCCTCCTCTTGCTGCACACGAATCTACACCCTGGTCGCTGGACCCTCGTCTTCATCTCGGCAGCTGCGTCACATCCCACCCGCCTCCCAGGGCGCGAACCAGTCCGACACTCGATACAAACTGCCGCGTCTGGAGATTGATCGCAGTCTGCTGATTTTGCAGCAGCGTCGCTTCGGCGGTGAGCACTTCGAGATAACTCGTCACGCCGCCCTTGTAGCGTTGGTTGGAGAGATCGTAGGCCCTCTGCGCGGCGTCCACGGCCCTTGTTTCTTCGCCGCTCTCGTTCTCGAGAATGCGCAGCGAAGAGAGCTGGTCTTCGACGTCGTTGAATGCGAAGAAGACCGAGCTTCTATAGGCCGCCGCCTGGGCCTCGAAGTTGTCTCGCGCCTGCGCCGTCAGCGCATGGCGCTGCCCGGCGTCGAAGAGCAGCTCGGTGGCCTGCGCACCCAGGCTCCACAGCGAACTCGGTCCCTGGATCCACGTGCCGCCATGAGTGCTCTCGAATCCGCCGGTGCCGCTGAGCGTAATGGTCGGGTAAAAGGCGCTCACGGCGATGCCGATTTGCGCGTTGGCCGCGGCCGCGCGGCGTTCCGCGCCGGCGATGTCGGGTCGGCGTTCCAGCAGTTGCGAGGGCACACCGAGCGGAACCTCGGGCAGCGGCAGATCGAGCGGCGAAGGCGGAATGCCGAATTCGCTCGATGTGTAGCCCGCGAGTGTGCCTACCCCGTGCTCGAACTGCGCGCGGGCCACGCCTACATCGACAAGTTGCGCACGCACGGTTTCAAGCTGGGTCTCGGCTTGCAGCACATCTTCGTTGGTTGCCACTCCGCCGGCCAGACGGCGCCGCGTTAAATCGAGCTGTCCCTCGAGATCTGCGACCGTCGCCGTGAGCAGCCGCGTCTGCGCGTCCAGTCCCCGGAGCTGGAAGTAGTCGTTGGCCAACTCCGCGGTCAGGCTCAGGTCCACATTGGCCATGTCGGCGGCGCTGGCCTGGGCGCTTGCGTGCGCGGCCTCGACGCCGCGGCGCACGCGGCCCCAAAAGTCCGGCTCCCAGCTCCCCTGCCCGCCGATCGTGAGGTCGTTATAGCTGCTCGCCGTGGTCGGTGTAACGAGCGGCTTGTTCGCTGAGTTCTTATAGTGCGTTCCTCCCAGGCCGGCCGAAAGCGTGGGGAAGAGATTGGCGCGCACCACGGCGATCTGCTCGCGCGCGGCAAGATACGTGTCCAGCGCTTGCTGCAGCGTTGGATTCGCAGTGGCAATCCGCTCCTCCAGCCGGTTCAGTTGCGGATCGTTATAGATCTCCCACCATTTGCCGCGAATCATGCCGTCGGAAGGCGAAGCCGGCTGCCAGCTTCCGCCGGCGGGATTCGGTGGCGGAATCAGCACGTCCGATGCGCCGGTCTCCTTATAGGCCGTCGGAGCGGCGAATCCCGGGCGTGTGTAATTGGGGCCAACGGGTTTGCAGGCGGTCGTGAGCGCCGGCGCAGCCAAGGCGCAAAGCGCCGCCAGCAACGAGACTCTGGGGCGAATTCGCGCCGCACGGGTCAAGGCCATCGCCATCGCTACTTGCCCCCCGGCTCACTTTGGGCGCCGCCCTGCCGCTGTTCCTTCTGCTGCTCGTTGTTGACCACGGTCACTCGCTCGCCTTCGATGAGCGAGTCCGGCGGATCCTGGATGACGCGATCGGGGGCATTGAGCCCGGAGATGACCTGCACCGTCGCGCCGTCGTCCTGGCCGATGGAGATGGGGACGATGTGAGCGACGGTCTGGCCTTTGGTGTCGACAACGGTTCCGATCCGTAGCCCCTCGCGGCGGAAGATGAGCGCCGATACCGGAACGACGAACGTCGGCCCGGCCGGAGGAGTTTTGAAATGGACCTGCGCGAGCGCGCCGGGCAGCAGTTGACGGTCGCGATTGTCGACGTCGATTTCGACCAGCAGCGTGCGGCTAACCGGGTCGATGGCGTCGGCGGTGCGCACCAGAGTTCCCTGAAAGGTTCGGCCGGGGAACTCGGCAAAGGTTAGGTCGATCTTGTCGCCGCGTTTGACTGAATTCGAATACACCTGCGGCACGTTGGTATAAACGCGCAGCACGTTGAGCGCCTGCTGGTGAAAGAGCTCCCTGGCTGTGCCGGTGTCGATCAACTGGCCGATATCGACATTGCGCGCAGTGATTACGCCATCGAAAGGCGCGTAGATTTTCTCGAACGATTGCAGTTCCTTCAACCGCTGCACGTTGGCCTGCGCGGATTTCACCGCCGCCGACGTTGCGTTGGCCTGGTTGACGAAGGTATCGGTGTCCTGCTGCGAGACGGCTTCGGACTTGACGAGGCCGGTATAGCGCTCGGCCTGAATCCGGGCGTTGTTGGCGGTGGCCTCGGCGGTCTTCAAATCGGCCTCGGCCTGCACCAGTTGCTGGTCGAGCTCGGGCGTGGATATCTCGGCCAGTAGGTCGCCCTTTTTCACCTTCGCGCCGATGTCGAAGTACCAGTGCGTGAGGTAGCCCGACGTGCGCGCATAGATCGGCGAATCCGTGTAGGCGGTGACGTTTCCAGGCAGCACGAATTGATCGACGGGCGCGGCCTGCCTGGGCGGCAGCGCGATCACCGTGGGAGCGGCAAGAGCGCTGGTGGTATCCGCCAGCACTTCCCGGCTGTGCATGCGATGCAGAATGCCTACGGTGGCAACGGCAACAAAGACAAGCAGAAGAATCAGCGCCACGATGATGGCGTTGCGCGGCTTCATCGGCTGCTCTTCGGGCGCGCTGCTGTGGCCATGTGACGGCGGATGCGGATTGGATGGATCGGTCATGAAAACCAACTACTCCGGTAGACGATCGAATGGGTCAATATAGCTACCGCCGGTTTCAGCAAGAGCCGTGCCGGCGGCTCGCTTGCGGCGCCGCTCGAGCCAACCGTGAACGACGGCGAAAAACGCGGGCACAAAGAAGAGCGTGGCCACGGTGGCCAGCAACAGCCCTCCGATCACGGCGCGGCCCAGCGGCGCGTTCTGCTCGCCGCCGTCGCCCAGGCCCAACGCCATCGGCAGCATACCGATAATCATCGCCAGCGCGGTCATCAGCACCGGCCGGAAGCGCACGAAGCCCGAGTTGAGCGCGGCCTTGCGCGCATCGCCGACCAGGATCTCCAACTGCTCGCGGGCGAAGCTAATGACCAGAATCGAGTTAGCCGTGGCCACGCCCATGCACATGATGGCGCCGGTCAGCGCCGGAACGCTGAGACGCGTGCCCGTGAGGAACAGAAACCAGACGATCCCGGCCAGCGCGGCAGGCAGCGCCGAGACGATAAGAAACGGATCGAGCCAGGACTGGAAATTGACGACAATCAGCAGGTAAATGAGCAGGATAGAGAAAGCGAGTCCGCCGAGCAGGCCCCGATAGGAGGCGCGCATGGTTTCGCTCTGGCCGCGCAGTTCGAAATGCGAACCACGCGGCAGTCCGCCGCGGGCCGCATCCAGCTTCTGGTGACGGTCGATGATCTGCTGCACCTTCCCCGTCACCGTGCCCAGGTCCGTACCGTTGACATTGGCAAAGATATCGAGAACCGGCTGAATGTCGTAGTGACTGACCGTGCCCATCTCTTCGCCGGGCTGGAGAGAGGCAACGTTGCCCAGGATCTGCGTCGGAGCCGGCGCGCCGGGCGCCGCGGTGGATTCGGCGCCGGCCAACGCGCCAGGATCGGAGCCTGGCGCGCCGGACGAGGTCGCGGCCGCGCCGGACACAGTTCCCGGCGGCCCGGCCGCGGAAGGTCCGGTGATCGGCAAGCTCTTCAGCCCGGCCAGCGACTCCAGATCGTATTGTGGGGCCTGGACAGCCACGTTGTAGGTGACGCCGGTACGGGGATCGAGAAAGAAGTTGGGCGAGGTCTGAAAGCTGCCGCTGAGGGCGACGAGCAGGCTCTGCGCCACGTTATTCTGCGTCAGGCCCACCGCCGAAGCGCGCGTGCGGTCCACGTTCACCGTCCAGTTGGGATAATCGAAGGGCTGCTGAATGCGCACATCGGTGGCGCCGGGCACGTAGCGGACTTCGTCGGCCATCTTTTCGGCAAGCTGGCGGTTGGCGTAGAGATTGGGGCCGACGATCTGGATATCGATCGGCGCGGCCAGGCCGAAGTTCAGAATCTGGGTCACGATATCGACCGGCAGAACATAAAAGGTCACGCCGGGATACTCGCGCGCCAGCACCTCACGCAACTTATTCACGTAATCGTCGGTGGGGTGGTGGTCCTTGGATAACTGCACCTGGATGTCGGCGTCCGAAGGGCCGATGGGCGCCGAGGTGGAATAAGAGAGATTCAGCCCCGAGTACGGAACGCCGATATTGTCGAGGATCGTCACCACTTCGTTGGCGGGAATCTGTTCGCGGATCGTCTGGTCGATGTGATCGCAGAGCGCGGCAGTCTCTTCGATGCGCGTACCGGTGTGGGCGCGCACGTGGATTTTGAACTGCCCGGCGTCGACCGAAGGGAAAAAGTCGCGGCCCAGCCAGGGCAGCAGAACGACAATCGACGCCACCGTGAACAAAACGAAGCCCACAAGGAAGACGCGCGCGTGATCCACGCATAACATGAGCAGGCGCAGATAGCCGAGACGGAAGCTCGTAAATCCCGATTCGAAGCCCAATTGAAATACGACCAGTGGATTGCGGCTCTTCCGCCGCCGGGCGATCTCCTCGTCGTCGTGTTCCTTGAGCAGGTACTTGGCCATGGTGGGCACGACCGTGCGCGAAAGCAAATAGCTGGCCAGCATGGCGAAGACCACGGCCTCAGCCAGCGGAACGAACAGATAGCGCGCCACGCCGCTCAGTAGGAACATGGGCACGAAGACGATGCAGATGGAGAGCGTGGAAACCAGCGCCGGCGTGGCGATCTGCGCGGCGCCGTCCAGGATGGCCTGCTCGATCTCCTTGCCCATTTCGAGATTGCGATTGATGTTTTCGATTTCGACCGTTGCGTCGTCGACGAGGATGCCCACGGCCAGCGCCATGCCGCCCAGGGTCATGAT